>NZ_JAKUDW010000003.1:0-123548 GCF_022662595.1 Bacillus cereus group sp. BfR-BA-01524
GTTCAAATAACGTAGAACGATTTGTATTTTTTCATCAGCTGTAAATTTAGCCATAGAAAAACTGCACCTCCAATTGTTAGACTGTGTCTAACAATTGGGGTGCAGTTCAAAATGACTTTTAGAACGCTCTTTTACTATTAAATTAAATAGAGAAGAATAAGAAAAGTGGTACTTACATATAGTAGATGTGGGAGAATTCGTATAGTAGTAATAGATTGTTATTGAAGTAAATAAATTAATTATTATGAATATTTTTAAAAATACTTTACAATTCGAGAAAAATTAGTAGAATAATAATTAGTAATAATTTTCTGATAATTTAAATTAGAAATCTCTCAAAGTTAGTTTCGTACATATAATTGGGGAGGGTACAAAAATGAAGAAAAAGATGAAAAAGTTTACGGCGGTTGTAGCACCAGTATTAGCAATGAGTGTGGCGTTAACAGCATGTTCTGGATCTTCTGGTGGGGAGAAGAAAACGACTACGACGTCTAATAGTGGCGGGGAAGAGAAAAAATCCGATATTAAATATGCGGCACAGCAAGTAATGAATCGTACAGAAACGAATGAAATTCCGACGATGGATACTTCTAAAAATACAGATACGTTAGGTTCTCAAATTTTAGGAAACACGATGGAAGGGTTATATCGTCTAGATAAAGATAACAAGCCAATTCCAGCGGCGGCAGAATCTAGTACGAAAAGCGAGGATGACAAAAAATATACATTCAAATTACGAAAAGATGCAAAATGGTCAAACGGTGATCCTGTAACAGCGAAAGATTTCGTATTTGCATGGCAACGTCTAGTAGATCCAAAAACAGCTGCAGAATATGCGTTTATTGCTTACTATCTTAAAAATGCAGAGGCAATAAATCAAGAGAAAGCAGAAGTTTCTACATTAGGTGTAAAAGCGGTAGATGATTATACGCTGGAAGTTGAACTAGAGAGACCAGTACCATATTTCTTAAATTTAATGGCATTCGCGTCATACTATCCATTAAATGAAAAGTTCGTAAAAGAAAAAGGAGATAAATACGGTTTAGAGTCTGATACGACAGTTTATAATGGACCGTTTGTACTTACTGATTGGAAGCATGAACAAGGTTGGAAATTAAAGAAAAATGATCAGTATTGGGATAAAAAGACTGTAAAACTAGAAGAAATCAACTATAGTGTAGTAAAAGAACCAGCTACAAGAGTAAATTTATATGATACAGGTGCGATTGATTTTACACTTTTATCAGGTGAATTTGTTGATAAGTATAGAAATAATAAAGAAGAGTTTGGTGCATATTCAGAAACAAGTACTTTTTACTTGCGTCTAAATCAAAAACGTGGTGGGCAAGATACACCGTTAAAGAGTAAAAAATTACGTGAAGCAATTGCATTATCAATCGATAAGAAAGCTTTAACGAATGTCATTTTAAATGATGGTTCAAAACCAGTGGATTATTTAGTACCAAAAGGTTTAGCAGCTGGACCAGACGGTAAAGATTTCGCAGAAACGTTTAAAAATGGTTTAAAACAAGACTCTAAAAAGGCAGCAGCAGCCTGGGAAGCTGCGAAAAAAGAACTTGGAAAAGATCAAGTGACAATAGAGCTATTAAATTATGATACTGGTAATGCGAAAAAGGTTGGGGAGTATGTAAAAGATCAAATTGAAAAGAATTTAAAGGGTGTAACAGTAAATATTAAACTGCAACCATTTAAGCAAAAACTAAAATTAGAATCAGACCAAGATTATGATTTCTCATATGGCGGCTGGAATCCAGATTATGCGGATCCAATGACATATCTTGATATGTTTGAAACGAAAAATTCACAGAATCAGATGAGCTATTCAAATTCAAAATATGATGACATTATTAATAAAAGTAAGACGGAATGGATGGCTGATGCAAAAAAACGTTGGACAGAGCTAGGGAAAGCAGAAAAACTGTTACTTGAAGAAGATGTAGCGCTCGTACCTTTATATCAAAGTGGTAGATCGTATGTTATGAAACCAAATGTAAAGGGAATTGTAAAACATAATATTAGTCCGGAATATAGTTTCAAATGGGCGTATGTAGAAGAGAAATAGTAAAAGAAAAAAGCGTTTTCAAGTTGCAACATTGCACTTGAAAATGCTTTTTTTTCTGTGCACTATTTTTTTGAGGATGAATATATGTATTATAGAAAACTTGAAGGAGAGTCCTATGAAGCGAAACACATACATCGATTTCCTAGCTTATTACGGAATAGGAAGTGCTCATCCTGGTGGTTTTACGTTAACAAAACAATTGTTAGCACAACTGCCTTTTAAATATGGAGCGAATGTCCTTGAAATAGGTTGCGGTACGGGAAAAACAGCGGCATATATGACAAGGGAATTTGGTTATAAAGTAACAACTGTTGAAAAGAATGAAATTATGATTCAAAAGGCAAAAGATAGATGGTTGTTTGAAGGGTTAGATATACAATTAATTGAAGGAAGTGTAGAGCAATTACCTTGTTTGAATAACTCATTTGAGTTCGTACTTGGAGAATCAATCATCGCTTTTACAGAGAAAGAAAGGGTTATCTCGGAGTGTTACCGTGTATTACAGCAGGACGGTAAGCTTGTTGTCATTGAAATGATTATTGATAGGCACATTGATAAGAGTGAGGAAGAAAAAATCGCCCAATTATATGGCATGGAAGAACTATTAACTGAGAATGAGTGGGTACAATTATTTCAGAAAGCAAATTTTAAAAGAATTACAATTGCTGGCGGTGGCACGATTGCAGAAACGATCTCTGGCTATGTAGAAGAGCCAGAATGGAATGTATCCTCACATATTCCGAATGAGTTATATGAGGCGTGGGTACAGCATGAAAATGTAAGGCTTATGTACCAACACATTTTAGGGCATCGTATTTTTATATGTGAAAAATAAAGAAAAAGAGTTGGCTAAAGGTAGCCAACTCTTTACTATGTTAAATGAAAAATAATGCAGCTAATGTAATTCCGAAGATGAAACCAAATCCGAGTTCAACACCCCAGCCACAACCGCCGCCACCCCAGCCGCCGCCACCACCACAACTACCGCAACCACGGCCACCACATCCGCAACTGCTGAATCCACCACCGCATCCAAATCCGCAACTATCACATCTGCTAAGGCCGCCACAAAGGTCACAACCACCGTTTGCATAAGCATCATAGTATCCGAATCCTGAATCAAAAGATGAGCGCTGTTGCACCGGTTCGATCCATACAGAGTTTTGTGTCAAATCGATTATTTTACCTAAATGTATACGGCCATCACGGTCTTCAATCCGAACAACTTTTCCGAAATAACGTCGGCATGTATCATAACATTTTTGTCTATGCATGTTCTTTCCTCCTTCCGCATTACAGTAATACGATATGTAAGTGGGACAAGTGCGGCTTGTACGAATGTCCTATCTATCATAATTGTTATAGGAAAGGGGAAATATAAGAAGAGGATATATAAGGAGGAAAAGGCATGAAATCTACAGATCAGTTTCAGACATACGAAGTACCGTGGGAAGAATTTATTGAAGCGTTGCGAGAGGAAATGAAGAAGCAAGTAGGGGCAGATATTATTGATACAGTAGTTTGCAATTTAGAAGATGGTTTTGAAGTGTATACATATGTGCAGGGGGATTTAGATTTTGAATATAAGGAAGGGCTTGAGAGAAAATACGGAAGTGATGCGAAGATACCTAATGTGTTAACGATAATGTTATTAGCTAGTATTTATAATACAAGTGAAGCGAATATACGCTTGCATGCGGATAATAAAGAGAATCCGATTGTTGAAGTGTATGTAAAGCAATGAAACACGCTGTGAAAAGCGTGTTTTTTATTTGTATGATAAAATGTTAGAAAATTAAGAAATGAGGTGGGGGATTGGGAATTAAACATCTTAATTTAACAGTTACAGATGTAACAGCATCTAGAGAGTTTTTAGAGAGGTATTTTGGTTTAATTTGTAGTGGAACAAGGGGGAATGCCTTTGCAGTTATGCGTGATAATGATGGATTTATACTAACTTTAATGAAAGGAAAAGAAGTTCAGTATCCAAAAACATTTCATGTAGGATTTCCACAAGAAAATGAAGAACAAGTAGATAAGATAAATCAAAGATTGCAGGAAGATGGATTTTTGGTCGAGCCTCCTAAGCATGCCCATGCGTATACGTTTTACGTTGAAGCACCTGGTGGAATTACAATAGAAGTGATGTGTTAAGTCAAAAATCAAACTTTTTGTTATGTGTTTTTAAAATGAAAAGTAGGAAAAGTCTGTTTTAAGCGTGGATCTTAAACAGGCTTTTTTACTTATATAATTGGATAGAGAATGCTAGAAGGAATATTACCAAGTGTATAATCTGTTTACATAATAAAGTTATGGTGGGTTAGTTGTCCTAAAATACAAGTCATATATCTTGTTTCCTCTCATAAATTTAAACATAGGAATTTGTCTACAAAGGTGGCGAAGCCTCATCATGAAAATTCGAATTTGTGCCACGTTCATGTTGTTTCTATTTATATGTTTACCTTTATCAGCTTTTGCAAAAGGAGAGGAGGCAAAGGAAAGGGTCGTTTCACTTGTATATGACGATTCGGGCAGCATGAGAAATAACGATCGCTGGAAATATGCCAATTATGCTTTGCAAAGTTTAGTTGCGCTATTAGATGAAAAAGATAAATTTTCTTACGTTCCAATGAGTAAGCCGAATGATCCATTAAACATTTCGTTAACGAAGGATAAAAGGCAAACAGAAATTGAGGGAATTGGAGCGTGGAAAACGTATTTAAATACTCCGTTTAGCGCGGTAGAAACGGCTATGCAATCTATAAAAAAGGAAGCAGATATAGATGGAAAACGTGAATTTTGGCTTATTGTATTAACTGACGGGGCATTTAATGATTTAGAGAAAGATAAGGTTGGCGGAAAAGAACAAATTTTGCAGAAATTAGCCCAGTTTAAGAAAGAAATGGATGCAAAAAAGATATCGTTACACCCAGTCTTAATTACGATGGAAGAAGATTTAGGACAACAAGAAAAAGAACAATTAAACACGTTCAAAGAAATATGGAAGAAAGAGATAAATGGTGTTACGATGCCGTCAAGCGGAGAAGATGGCATTGTAAAAAGTGTAAATCAAGTGGCAGCATTAGTTGCAAATCGTGATCCATTCTCCTCTGTTGAATCGATTGTCAAAACGAAAGTAGTGGGGAAAAAAGTAGAGATTACAACACCGTTTCCGTTAAAACGTATGACGCTTGTACGACAATCGCCTTCTCTGCCCGATTATCAGGTCACACAAATTTCTAAACCATTACAATTACAATCTTCTTTTTCCATACATGCACCAGGAGAAGCAAAATTGTTCGGAAATATAGTTCATATAAGTACGGCAAATCAGGAAATTATTAAACCAGGAACTTATACGATAGAAGTGGACCAGGACATTGAGAAAGAAGGGCTACAAGTACTAGTTGAACCGGCGCTTAATTATACGGTTTCTACTTATGACAAAGATGATAGTAGTCAAAAAAGTGTAGAGAAAATGTACGAAGGTGTTACTGCTGTTATTGAAGCGAAGCCTACGGAGTTGCCAGTTCAGTCTTCTTACTTTCAAGCAGAAGTAGAAATAGACGGAAAACAATATCCGATGAAGTGGGACGATAAAAGGCATGTGTTTTATTACGAAACTAAGCTTGATAAAGGGTTAGTACGCGGGAAAGTTCATATGAATATAAAGGGGTTTTATAGACAGACGAAAGAATTTAAAATTGAAACAGCTGAGAAACCAAAATTATCACTTCAAACTGTTACAAAAGATTATGAAGAAAAAGTGACAAATTTAGAGAATAGTAAACCATTTGTTTTGCAGCCACAGTTAGATGGTAAGCCGATGACAGAAGAAGCTGTAAAAAAACTATTAAAATCTACTGGTGTCACATCTGAACAATCAATCAATTATGAAATAAAGCAACATGGAAACCAGATCTATGTTTATCCTCGTCCCTATTACTCCGACACATTTAATTTTACAGATACCGGCACCGTAGAAGCTACCATCGTAATGCAGGATTCAAAGTTACAAGAAGTAAAGAAAAACATAACATTCCGTATTCAAGATGCTCCGTTTTATGAAAAATATGCGCTCATTTTTAAGTTTGTCATTCCTATCACTTTATTACTGCTAGTAGTAGGAATCATTGTTTTAGGATGGATTGTTCGGCCGAGATTTCACCGGAAGGCACTACTGTATTATGAATGGGATCAAGAGGTAGCGAAAGATTGGCTATATCAATCTGAACCAGAATTACTTCGAAATAAATGGTGGAACCATTATTTTGGTATCCCATTTAGAGCAGAAAGAAAAACGGTGCAATCCGTTACGTTTATAGCGAAGAAAGGTTCGAAATCTGTCTTTGTAGCGAAAGAATCACAAGTAGTTGGAATGATTATTGATGGGATGTTTATAACAGAGGATGAAGTAGGAATGGAACATAAGACACTATATCCAAATGAACTTTTACTAATTGATAGAGGATATGGTAAGGAGATTTACAAGTACGAATGTGAATAGTAGATAGGGATAAGAAGGGGATGGAGTATTGATTCTCTTTCCCTTTTTTCAAACAAGCAAGAATAGGAAGGTGGTTCACATGACATTACAAGTTCCAACAATATTGATTGGTTTAGGTGGAATCGGTAGTACTGTGACGCATCAAATATATGAAAAACTGCCTGAAGAGCGCCGGAAAAAGGTAGCAATGCACGTATTTGATACAGATGTGAATACATTGAGTAAATTTGATCATATTCGAAAGTTTAAGACGCAAACGAGTTCGAGTAAAACGCCAAGAGAGTATATTGCGGGAGATCCAACGATTCCAGAGTGGTTTCCGATGGACCCGACTATACTTGATAAACCATTAACAGAAGGAGCAGGACAGTTACGCGTCATTTCACGTTTAGCGTTACGTGCTGCGATGAAAGAAGATAAATTGACATCCTTTTGGCAAGAAATTGAGAAGATTTTTCCAGTTACAAGCGATCAAACGGAATATGGAGTACGTGTCATTATAGTAACGTCACTAGCGGGCGGAACAGGTTCAGGGATGTTTCTGCAAATTGCATTATATTTACGTGAAATGCTTCGAAAAAAACTGCAGCATCACAACATTTTAATACGCGGTGCGTTTTTAATGCCGGATGTGTTAGTTAAGACGAGAACGGTTAGTGCGAAAGAGTTTGAAACGGTGCAAGCAAACGGCTATGCATCGTTAAAAGAATTACATGCTATTACGCTCGGTTCTACTGGAGAATTATCAAAACGTGGCGGTGTAACAATTGAATTAGAGTATCGCCCTGATCAAGTAGATGAAGACGGAAGAACGAATCATACAATTAAACAACATCATTTACCGTACAATTATTGTTTCTTATACGATTATGAAAACCTACATGGACACCATTTACACAATTTATCGGACTATATGGAACAGATGGCAAATACAATTTATTTACAGTTATTTAGCCCAATGTCCACAAGTCATTTTGCACAAGAAGACAATCAAATTCAGCAATTAGCAGAATCAAGCGGAAAAGGACGATATTGCGGGGCAGGAACGGCAAAACTCATTTATCCGTATGAGCATGTGTTAAAATATTGTGCTTTAAAATGGGCTGTGCAAGGTTTAGATGAATCGTGGCTTCATTTAGATCAACTGTTTCAAGAGAAGAAGCAAAGATATGACCAAGATGTAAAACGTGGTATGCAGCGTGAAAAGCCGGAGAGAGGTAAAAGTTATTTAGAGGACTTGGAACATCTTGCTACCCGTCCAGAGCAAGCTCATATTTTCTATAGACAAATGTACAATGAAACACGTGAAGGAGCAGAAGGTGGTAAGCTCGGAGTTGCAAAATCAAAACTGTTTTTAGAAGCTGTAGAAAGTTATGTACAACGCACGGTGCAAAAAGATGAGGAATTAAATCGTCTGCAACATGAGTGTAAAATTTCAGCTGCGAAACTGAAAATGATGGAACAAATGAAAGGTGAAGTGGCAAGAGTGGATCATGCGGTTCGTTTATATGCGTATGCGATTCCGAGCCGTGTACATGAACATGTAACGACACTTTTATATGACATGATTGAATCAGATCGCTTTTCACCAAGTGGTTCTGAAGGGCAGTCCTATCAATTAAATACATGGTTTTTAAAGAAAACAGATCCAGTTCACCCAGTAGCAGCACGTTTTATGTTATATGAAATTCGAAAGCAGTTAGTAGAAAAAATGAATCGACTACATGAAAATAATGAACAAAAGCGCAATGTAATTCAAAACTACGATAAAAAATTTAATGTAGGTAATATCGATGGCACGGTAACGGCTGTACGCCGAGTAGAAATTGCTCAACAACAAGGCTGGTTCGGAAAAATGATTAATAATCAGCAACGTTTATTCAAAAGAGAATTTGAAGACATCGTAACGCAATATGTACACAAATTAAATGAATATCGAAAAGAAATGCTATTAGAACTTGTATATCAATCGCTATATCAAGCAGTTAATAAAATGATTCAATATTGGGAAAGGTTTTTTGATAATTTACATGAAACACGTGAAAATTTATTATTTGAAATCCAAAAGCGCAGTAAGGAATTTGAAGGAAAAACAAACCCGACGAATGTATATGTATTAGCTGAGGAACAGTTGCAAGAAAAGATATGGCAAGATATGCAGCAACATTTAAATTTAGGTGTACTACCGAAAGATATATCAGCGGAAATTTATATGAGTTTGTACGGAGAATATTGTCGTGATGCGAAAACAGAAGAGATTCAGTCGAAAAAGGTAGAGGATTTCTACCGCGAACATATACTGAGCTATTGTTATGACGAACTGCAAGTACGCTATCGTGATAAATTAGAACTGAATATCATTGAAGCGTTGCGAAAAGAAGCAGATTATAAGAAACGTGATCGCGATGAATACGTTCGTGAAAAAATTGAAGACCTGTTCCATTTAGCAAGTCCGTTCATTCCAAAAGTTTCTCATCATAGGGAATTACAATATTGGGGTATACATCCTTCTTTAAAGAAAGAGCTACAAGAGGAATTGATTCAAGAAATGTTTAAAGAAAAAGATACAGTACATGAAGCCTTTTCGCCATTTGAAGTGATCTGTTATCGAGCACATTATGGTTTATCGCTGCAAGATTTTCCTAAATTATCATCAGGACATATTTCAAACGGATTTATGAATGATAAAGGTGACTATTTCCAATCGTATTATCGCCGTGTAAACAAATTGAATAGTAAAAAATCTAGTTTAACGCCGCATTTAGATAAGTATTGGCACTTACCAGCCTTTATGCCAGACTTGAATGCGACTCAAACAAAATTAGATTATGATAAATGTAATCGTGCATTACTATACGCATATATGTATCGCTGGATTAGTTTAGTTGCTGTTGATGGACAATTTGTGTATCAATATAACGGTGTGGGGCGTAGCTTTTTAATTCAGTCGATGGGGAAAAATATTTCAAGTGAAAGTTATAAATTACACAGAGCATTGCTTCATAATCCGTTTATTTATGAAAACATCTTGTCACGATTTGAAGAAGAGCAAGAAAAGGCGATGATACAAGGTGGACATTTATATACACATCCGTTCGTATTAGGAGCCCAAGATGTAAGATGGCTTAGAAAAGAACATGTCCACAATCTTTTAGATATGATTTTAATGTATGACCGTGAAGCGAAGTATGATCCGACGTTAGAAGAAACATCAGATGAATTATTAAGACTATTCCTTGATGAAATCGAGTTGTATTTCCAGAACTATTACGGTACAGGTGCTGATATGGTTGCAAAGAAAGAGAAAGAAATGTTTATTAAACAATTGTGGGATCGCTCGCATGCGAAAGGATATGTAGATCCAAATAGCGCTCCGTATAAAAAATGGCAAAATTTATTACGTATTCAAGATGAAGAAGAAACGCCAAAAACGAATGTATAATGAATGGAAAGGGAATCCTTAAAAGTGGCAATACAACTTTAGAAAAGAGGGATTCTGATGCCGTTTTTAGGAAGTGTATATCAAATATTTGGATTGTATCCGGAACTTTATTATGGGATGATTTCAGCAGAGCTGCAAGAGGAAGCTCAGAAGGAGCATCTTGAAAATAGTAGTGCAGAAGCTGAAGTGGAAGAATAAAAAAAGTGCAGATGAAAATCTGCACTTTTTTGTTAGTATTAAAATGGTGAAATAACCTCAAATAAATTATTATTTTTGAATAATAGTTTATTTGAGGTTATTATGATTTTTATTACATTGTATGTAATGAAAAATGTATGAAAATCAATGTAATAAAATGAATATGAATATTAAGGTGGAAAACAACAATGTTTTTGAGAAAATAATTATGTATAAAAATAACATTTGATAAATAATCAACCAATTATTTTCGAATGATTTATTATTGACAATATAATTAATTGTATGATAAATTCAATCAGCATTCTTAATGGCTTTTTGGTACGGTCAATATTTTGAAAATTCAATACGATATAAAGAGATTGATTTTTCTGTTTTTTTGATGGGGTGGGTTACTAAGTCTATAGGGGAAGTGAATTATGTATATTTTTATTTTTAAAATAGAACAGTAATAAAGAATGTAACAAGTAAGAGATAAACTTGAAAAAGAGGTTTCAAAGAATGAGTCTTTTCATAAAGAAAGCAATGGATGAAGAAAAGAAAAAAGTATTGAATCAAACTTTAGGAGCGATTGATCTAACTCTGTTAGGTATTGGAGCAATTATTGGTACAGGTATTTTCGTATTAACTGGTATTGTAGCAGCGAAACATGCTGGTCCGGCGATTGTATTATCTTTTGTATTAGCAGCAATTATATGTGCATGTGTAGCTTTCTGTTATGCTGAATTTGCATCTACAGTTCCAGTTTCGGGAAGTGTATATTCATACACATATATGACACTAGGTGAGATTTTTGCATTTATAGTTGGCTGGTGTGTTATGCTGGAGTATTTATTAGCGACTTCTGCGGTTGCAGCGGGCTGGTCAGCATATTTTCAGTCACTGCTACTAGGTTTTAATATTCACATTCCTACGGTTTTTGCTTCGGCACCAGGAATGGGGAAGGGGGGAATCATTGATTTACCAGCAGTTCTTATTATTTTAGTTGTTACATTTTTATTAAGCCGTGGTGCAAAAGAAAGTGCACGAATTAATAATATAATGGTTATTATTAAACTGGCTGTTATTGTAGGATTTATTGTTGTAGGGACACAATATGTAAGACCAGAGAATTGGCAACCATTTCTACCGTTTGGTTTTCACGGCGTGGTAGGGGGCGCTGCTACTGTATTTTTTGCTTTTTTAGGATTTGATGCAGTTGCAACAGCCGCAGAGGAAGTGAAGCGTCCACAACGTAACGTGCCAATTGGGCTACTTGTTTCCTTGCTCATTTGTACCGTTCTATATGTAGGTGTTTCATTCGTGCTAACTGGAATGGTTCCGTTTACGGAATTAAATGTTGCTGATCCGGTTGCATATGCGTTGCGCACTGTAGGAGAAGATAGAATTGCTGGGTTGTTATCGGTGGGAGCGATAGCAGGGCTAACAACAGTTCTGTTAGTAGCTATGTTTGCATTTGTTCGTGTATCTTACTCGATGAGTCGAGATGGATTGTTACCAAAAAGACTTTCAAGTGTCCATAAACGTTTACAAACTCCATTTTTTAATACGTGGGTTACAGGTATACTAGCAGCTTTATTAGCGGGATTAGTGGATTTGAATTTATTAGCTAATTTAGTGAATATGGGAACGATAACAGCATTTGTGTTTGTATCTATAGCTGTCATTGTATTAAGAAAGACACATCCTAATATGAAGAGGCCATTCCGTGCCCCTCTAGTACCTTTTTTACCTATCGTTTCAATAGTAAGTTGTATATATTTGGCTTTGAACCTTTCTAAGCTTACTTTAATTAGTTTTGTGGCATGGATTATAATAGGTGTTTTCATATATTTTGTATATGCTAAAAAACATAGTAATGTTAGAAATGGAAATAGAGTATAGTCCATTGAAATAATACTTGTAATGGAAATGAAAACACGCTACTTATTCATATAAGAACAAGTAGCGTGTTTTTACTATTTAATAATTCCACTTTCTAAAATTTTGATAGTAGGTGTTACTTTCACACTAGCTTTTGAAAAAGCGCTAGGCCAATCATCTTCAACCTTTTTCCATTCTTTATATTGAAAAGCTCTTGCATAATCGCCAAATCCGAATGGATCCACTTGCTGCTTTTGAATTTTGTGGATTAATTCGTTTAAATCTTTGTTTAGTTGTTTTGTTATAAGTGTTGTTAATTTCTTGTTATCTTTGTCTATATCTATATTGAATGTAACCTCAGATATGGCAACTTTTAAATTCATTTTAATATTAAATGTGAAGTGGTTATCGATATAACCTGTACCAATATCGCGATTCACACTAAGAACGTTTATTGTTACAAAATCATTGCCTTTTGTATCTTTTAGATGATTGTTACTTTCAACTGAATCAGAAGGGATTTTCATTGTAAGTGAAACTGGTGTATTAGATTTCTTTTGCAACATAAGAAGAAGGGCACTTTCATCTCGATTTAATGACATTTTATAAATTCCACGGGAAGTTAAAAGTACAGATCCAGTAACAGTAATTTCTTTCTTTTCTTTTTTTATTTCTGAAATTGTTGGTGTAATCCCTTTATTAAAAGTTTGTCTATGAAATTCATGGAATGTTGTATAAACTGTTCGATTGTATAATTTGTTTGTATTAATTAATTCAGTTAAATGTTCAGGGAGATCTGGTTTATCTTTAAAGTTATTATAAATTATAGAAGAAACAGGTCCTTGTACTGCTACAATACGCATATTACCAGTGTTTTTCGGGTCTCGATACCAAACATCAAGATATGGCATAGCTCCTTCTTGTTTCAAGAACGTATTGCTAAATAAGACGATTTGTAATTTTTCCGTAGATACTAAACCGCTACTAGAACTATTAAACATCGCCTTTGCTTCTCTAGGTGTATGTACTTTTGTTTCATGTGTCTCGTACTTTTTCTCGACATCCTTGTTAAAAGTAGGTATTATTTGGTACACTTTCAGCTTGTTTTTATTATCTTTATCAAAACCGTAAACTAATGAAATGGATTGTTTTTCGAGATCGAGTCGATCCCCACAGCCAGTCAAAAAGATTGTGAGGAAACAAAATATAGTGAAATGAATAAATCGTTTCATTTAAGTGTTTCTCCTTTTCCAATACTGATAAAATGTAATGTATGAGAGGAATACGACTGGGAACAGAAAAACGATAAAATAACTGGCAGTTCCCCAAAATTCGCGTAAAGCATTTATTTGATAAGAAGAAGGGATATAAAAAAGTAGGGTGAAAATACACCCGAATAAAAAAAGCCAAATAGGTAATGAACTACCTTTTTTATTGAGTAATTGATTGATTCCATCTGAAACGGTAAAAATATAAGGAATACAAGAATCAAAAATAATAAAGAGATAAAATGATAAAAATATAATTTCAAATCGCTCTAAGAATGAAAAATGAAATGGTGTAATGAGAGAAAGAGTAGGCCATAAAAACTTCGTTATACCATCTGGGCTAAAATAAACAAAAGAAACGAACGTAACTTGAAGATAAATAAATAGTGTAATTAAATTTGCAAAAACAATACCTTTTTTAGCGGATGACTTGTTACTAAGATAAGGATAAAGGACAAATGCAAACTCAAATCCAAGAAACGCAATGATAGTTGATTTGACTGTATTTAAAACGGGTAACCACCCTTCTTTGAGAAGGGGAAGAAGGTATATCCAATGACCATCTTTAAGTGGGATAAATAATAATAATGGCATCCAAATTGTAAAAAAAAGAGTGAATACGGCATATCGACTTATAATGATTATTCCTTTGCACGCCAACATAATCATTGGGATAGATAGCAAAATCATAATTAAAAACATAGGAGATCTAGGTAAAATCCAAATGTGAACGATGTATAAGAGGGAAAATATTAAAGAAATAGCGGCAAGTGCAGCATATAAAATCCAAAGGAGCATCATTCCGTTTCCTAGCCATTTTCCAAGATAACGTGTCAGGACATCAAGTAAAGTATCTCCGGGATGTTTTTCCATGATTTTTATAATACATAGACTGAATAAAGTAGTTATGACGCATCCGATAATAATCGACATCCATCCATCAGTATTCGCTCCTTGTGCAACTTCACGCGGAAGTGTAAGTAAACCAAAACCGACTTGAACACCACTAATAGTGAGAATGTATTGAAATAAAGTAATCTCCCTCTTTGCACGATTTGTCACTTGTTTTCCTCCGTTTCCTCGTCATCTCTTTGTCGATTTTCTTGTTTTAGGTTAAGAGACATTGGTCGTTTTTTCATTATTTTCCAAGGTAATCGTATAAGAATATCTTTTATATCGGAAGAGAATAGTGGGGAAAAAGGACTACCATAAGGAACACCAAGTGATTCCATAGAAAGAATATGGATGATGATAACCGCCATCCCAACCATAATTCCAATGACCCCAAATAAAGAAGCGATTATCATCATTGGAAAGCGAAGAAGCCGAATTCCTGCTGACATTTCCATGTTAGGGATGATAAAAGAAGCGACTGCGGTAATAGATACGACGATAACCATAACATTACTTACGATTCCTGCTTGAACTGCAGCTTGTCCAATGACAATCCCTCCTACGACGCCAATCGTTTGTCCAACGGGACCAGGAAGCCGAACTGCAGCTTCGCGGAGCATTTCAAGTACTAATTCCATTAACAATGCTTCTAGTATAGGGGGGAAAGGAATTTTAGCTCGAGATTCTCCAATTGTTAACAATAATTTGAGCGGAATCACTTCATAATGGAAGGAAATCATAGCAATATAAAGAGCAGGAGCAAATATTGCAATAAATAGCCCAGTGAAACGAAGGAGTCGTATAAAAGATGGAATCATAGGTCTGAAGCTGTAATCATCTATCGTCTGAAAGAAGGATGAAAAGGTCATAGGTCCTATTAATACGCCTGGTGAGCGATCTACAACAACAGCAATTCGCCCATTCAAAATATGATGTGCCGTTGTGTCAGGACGTTCAGTGATAGACAATTGTGGGAAGAGAGTATAGGAATTATCTTCAACAAATCCTTCTAATTCACCGGTAGTAAGAATAGCATCTACTTTGATTGATTCAATGCGGCATGCCATATCTTGTACAACATCTTCGTTTGCAACATCTGCAAGATAAAGTAAAAAAACTTTAGAGGTTGCTCGTTCGCCAACAGTGAATTCCTTCACTTTTAATTCGTGATTTGGAATATATCGACGAATAAGTGCGATACTATCACTTGCCACTTCATTAAATCCTTCGTGTGAGCTTTTTATGGAAGTCTCTGTTGTAGGTTCTTCAATACTCCTTTTTGGCGCCGCTTGCGTATCTAGTTCTAAAGCTGATAATTGCCCGTTTATAAATAAAATACTTTTGCCATGTAAGAGAGATTGCTCAATGTCTATCCACTTCTGAACTTTTTTAATATTCCCTATAGAAACAGAAGATTCCCAAAAATCGTCTTCATTCCATTCTTTAAATAAGAGAGGACGAAGAATGTCTACATTAATAACAGTTTTATCTACAAGTCCTTCCATATATATAAGAGCAGCTTCTTTTCCGTTTTTTAACGGGAAAGTGCGTATAATTAATTCTGGAATACCACTAAATAATTTGGATAAGTGTTTAAGATTAAGCGGCATGGAGGAAGAAATTTCTTTATTTAATACAGTTTCAGATTGCTCATGTGTAGAGAAAGATTTTTCGCCCCTTATCCATTTTCGAAAAGATCCCATATATTCACCTTATTCCTCGTTGAACTTTATATGGGTTATTATGGATAGTTACATACAGACATATGCGCAGTTTAAAATTTATATTGTATATTTGTACATTTAACGCTATAATTATAGTGTTAAAGATGGAATCGTGATATGACCTGTTATGAATCTATCGTTTTATTTATGAATAAATGGATTGGTATTTTAGCAAGATGTGCTAATAAACTACTCCACCATGATGATAGCGTGCCCAAAATGTGGTGCGTATATTTTCGTGGTGGAGTTTTTTTATTCTCAAAAAGGGGGAAAGACCATGAATGACAACATGGTTCATATTACAATTGACGGAAAAAAGTATACAGCGGAGCCTGGTTCAACGATATTGGGTGTTATTAATGAGAACGGGATTGAACATCCGCAAATTTGTTACGTGCCGGAAGTAGATCCTATTCAAACATGTGACACTTGTATTGTAGAAGTTGACGGAAAGTTAATGCGTTCTTGTTCGACGATAGCAACGGAAGGTATGAACGTTGAGCGTGCTTCTGTTCGCGCAAAAGAAGCACAAACAGAGGCGATGGATCGGTTACTAGAAAATCATTTATTATACTGTACAGTATGTGACAACAACAATGGGAACTGTAAACTGCATAATACAGCAGAATTAATGGAAATTGAACATCAAAAATATCCTTATGAACCGAAAGTAGATGTAAGTGAAGTTGATATGACGCATCCGTTTTATCGCTATGACCCTAATCAATGTATTGCATGCGGTCAATGCGTTGAGGTGTGTCAAAACTTACAAGTAAATGAAACGTTATCGATAGACTGGGAAGCGGAACGCCCACGAGTTATTTGGGATGAAGGAGTAAATATTAATGATTCTTCATGCGTTAGCTGTGGTCAATGTGTAACGATTTGCCCTTGTAACGCTTTAATGGAGAAAACGATGCTCGGTGAAGCTGGATTTATGACGGGATTAAAACCAGATATTCTTGAACCGATGGTAGATTTAATTAAAGAAGTTGAGCCTGGATATAGCGGTATTTTTGCGGTATCAGAAGTGGAAGCGGCCATGCGTGATACTCGTACGAAGAAAACGAAAACAGTATGTACATTTTGTGGTGTAGGTTGTTCGTTTGAAGTGTGGACGAAGGGGCGTAAAATCCTTAAAGTACAGCCATCTTCAGATGCACCAGTTAACGCAATTTCCACTTGTGTAAAAGGGAAATTTGGTTGGGATTTCGTAAATTCTAAAGAACGAATTACAAAACCTTTAATTCGTAAAAATGGAACGTTTGTTGAATCTACATGGGAAGAAGCACTGAATGTAGTTGCAAATAAATTAGGTACTATTAAAGAAGAGTACGGTAAAGGTTCTATCGGATTTATTTCTTCATCTAAAATTACAAATGAAGATAATTATGTAATTCAAAAATTAGCTCGACAAGTATTTGGAACGAATAATATTGATAACTGCTCACGTTATTGCCAATCACCAGCAACGGATGGTTTGTTCCGTACAATTGGTATGGGCGGTGATGCAGGAACGATTAAAGATATTGCGCAATCTGGTCTTGTTATTATTGTAGGATGTAATCCGACAGAAGGTCATCCTGTTTTAGCTACACGTATTAAACGTGCACATAAATTACACGGACAAAAGTTAATTGTAGCTGATCTTCGTAAAACAGAAATGGCAGAGCGATCAGATGTCTTTATTAGTCCAAAACAAGGAACAGATCAAGTTTGGTTAATGGCTGTTACAAAATATATGATTGATCGAGGTTGGCATGATCAGGAATTTATTAATGAGAATGTAAACTTCTTTGAAGATTTCAAAGAAAGTCTAGAAGAATATACACTTGCATATGCAGAAGAAGTAACAGGTATTTCAAAAGAAACACTTATTCAAATGGCTGAAATGATTCGTGATGCAGATGGTACATGTATCCTTTGGGGTATGGGGGTAACGCAAAATACAGGTGGTTCTGATACTTCCGCTGCAATTTCAAACTTACTTCTTGCAACAGGGAACTATCGTCGTCCAGGAGCAGGTGCATACCCACTTCGAGGTCACAATAACGTACAAGGTGCTTGTGATATGGGTACTTTACCAGGATGGCTTCCAGGATATCAGCACGTTACTAACGAAATGGAACGTGCGAAATTTGAAACTGCTTACGGAGTGAAAATTGATAGTGAACCAGGTCTTAATAATATTGAAATGCTTCACGCAATTGACGAAGGAAAAATGAAAGCAATGTATCTTGTCGGAGAAGATATGGCTCTTGTAGATTCTAATGCAAATCATGTACATGAAGTGTTGTCGAGTCTTGATTTCTTCGTTGTGCAAGATGTTTTCCTTTCTAAAACTGCTCAATATGCAGATGTTGTATTACCAGCAGCGCCATCTCTTGAGAAAGAAGGTACTTTCACAAATACAGAGCGCCGTGTCCAAAGATTATATCAAGTTCTTCCTACGCTAGGAGATGCGAAACCAGACTGGTGGATCGTCCAGGAGGTTGCGAATAAACTAGGGGCAAACTGGAATTATAGCCACCCAAGTGAAATCTTTGCTGAAATGGCAAGTTTATCACCATTGTTCTCGCAAGCAAACTATGAAGTGCTTGAAGGATGGAACAGTTTCCATTGGGGAAGTTTTGATGGAACGAATACACCACTTCTGTTCCAAGATGGATTTAACTTCCCAGATAAAAAAGCTCGTTTTGCGATTGCTGACTGGGTACGTCCAGCTGAATTTCCAGCTGAGTTCGACCTTCACATTAACAACGGTCGTATGCTTGAGCATTTCCATGAAGGGAATATGACAAATAAATCAACAGGTATTCAAACGAAAGTACCTGGTGTTTTCGTTGAAATCTCTCCAGACCTTGCAAAAGAACGTGGCGTAAAAACAGGTTCGTTAGTTCGTCTTGTCTCTCCTTTTGGAGCATTAAAATTACGTGCACTCGTTACAGATCGTGTAAAAGCGAATGAGTTATATTTACCGATGAACTCTACAGATAACGAAACGGCAATTAATTTCTTAACAGGTCCTGCTGTGGATGTACGTACGAATACACCTGCGTATAAACAAACGAAAGTGCGTATGGAAGTGTTAGAAGTTGATGGCGAAAATCCGATGCCAAAAGCGAACCCACGCAATAAAAAACGTCACCCTCAAGCTGGAATTGAGGTACATCGTAAGTGGACACGTCCAGGGTATGTGCATTTAACGGATAAGTAGGAGGAGAAAACTATGGCTGCACCTATAAAAATGATTCAAAAACAAGAATTAACTGAGGAAGAAATAAAACAGCAAAAATTAGATGATTTAAAGGAGCTTTTAACAAATAATGAAGAAGCTCTAAATCAGATGTTTAATATAGTAGGGGAATTAAATGACATTGGAATGCTAGAAGCTGCAAATTCTATGCTGAAAGCGAAAGAACCAATTGCAAAGATTGTTCTAGGTCAAGTAACTCGTGAGCCTGTTACAAATTTAATTAATAATATGATGGGTGCTGCAGGTGCGTTAACTGAACTTGACCCAGAACTTACGAAAAAGCTTATAGGTAGTTTATTAGTCGGGCTAGAAGAAGGTAATGAACATCTAGAAAGTAATAAAAAAGTAGGGGTATTCGATCTTATGAAAGTATTGAAAGACCCAGATATTAACCGTGCTATCGGGTTTGGACTTCATTTCTTAAAAGGTATGGGGAAAGGGTTAAAAGACGAATAAACTTCATGAAGTGAACCTTTCCGCCTAAATATTTGTACGAAATAGTTTGGGCGGAAAGCTCATTTTGGTAAAATATATAATAAAGTAAAATGAGGCTTTTGGGAGGTATGATTGTATGTCAAAAAAAGTACATGAATTTAATGATATGATACGAAAACTTCGAAAAGAACTTTTCGGAAAAGGACCAGAACGAATTCATACTGTTTTTGCAGAAAATATGGCTATAGCGACTCTTTATGGAAACTTAACACCTACTGAAAAATTTATTTCAAGTACGATGGACGGTGCGGAAATGGTTCATATGGCTAGAACGAAAATGATTCAAGAAGTGTATGCTGCGAATTCCCGTGAACATTTGGAGGAACTTGTTGGAGCAAAATTAGTGAATTTGTTTTCAGATATGAAAGTAGAAGAAGATATTGCAGTTTCGGTATTTGTTTTCGATAAAAATATAACGTGAGAGAAGGATACTGATCGTGAAACCGATACAGGTAGAAAGAGAAATCTTTCGTTATGAACAAGGGGCGTTTAAGCATATAGAGGACAGCATTGTAACAGAGTTTCCTGTCACCATTAAAATGAACGGACAGGAGTTTGTTACAATGGTTAGTACTCCAGAATATATAGAAGATATGGTAATAGGATTCTTAGCGTCTGAAGGAATCATTCGGAAGTATGAAGATATTGATAGCATATGGGTGCAGGAGAAAGAAGGATTTGTACATGTAACAACGACAAAAGTAAATCCGTATTATGAGCAAATGCAAAATAAACGATATATTACGTCTTGTTGTGGTATGAGTAGGCAAGGGTTTGTTTTTGCCAATGATGCACTAAGTGCAAAAAAAATGCAGGGTGTCCATGTACAGGTTGCGGCAGAGGATTGTTTTCGGTTAATGAAAGAAATGCAGCAATCTGCGGATACGTTTCATCATACTGGCGGGGTTCATAATGCAGCTTTATGTGATGTGAATGGTATTATTTTAAGCCGAATGGATATTGGTAGGCATAATGCACTAGACAAAATTTACGGTTATTGTTTAAGAAACGATATTTCTATAAAAGATAAAATCATTGTTTTTAGTGGTCGTATTTCTTCGGAAATATTATTGAAAGTTGCAAAAATCGGTTGTGAAATTATACTATCAAAATCAGCTCCAACTGAGTTAGCTTTGCAACTAGCGGAAGATTTAGGTATTACGACAATAGGATTTATTCGTAATCACTCCTTAAATGTATATACGCATCCAGAACGTGTTTTAAATATAAAATAAAAGTGAGGCAATGAAGATGAAATCAGTTACATTAGACAAGTTGCAACGCCCGTTAAAGGATTTACGTATTTCAGTTACTGATCGCTGTAATTTTCGTTGTCGGTATTGTATGCCAGAAGAAATATTTGGTCCTGATTACTCGTTTTTGTCTAATGATAAAATTTTATCTTTTGATGAGATTGAAAGGATAACACGTATTTTTGTTTCTTTAGGTGTAAGAAAGTTACGAATTACGGGCGGAGAACCGTTACTTCGAAGAGGTCTTCCGCAGCTTATTGAGCGCCTTAATAAAATAGATGGTGTGGAGGATATCGGTTTAACAACAAATGGATCGTTACTTAAAAAGTTTGCTCCTGATTTATATAAGGCGGGACTATCACGTGTAACAGTTAGCTTAGATTCCTTGGAAGAAGATCGGTTTTTCTATTTAAATGGTAATAGGAGCAAAGTGCAAAGGGTTCTGGAAGGAATACAGGCTGCTGCTGAAGTTGGTATGAAAATTAAAATAAATATGGTCGTTCAAAAAGGGAAAAATGAACAAGATATTTTGCAGATGGCGCAATACTTTAAAGAAAATAAGCATATTCTTCGGTTTATTGAGTATATGGATGTTGGGAATTATAATGGCTGGGAGTTAGGTGAAGTTATTTCCAAACAAGAAATAGTAGATACGATTCATCAAGTTATGCCGTTAGAACGGATAGAAGCAAATTATTCTGGTGAAGTGGCTACTAGGTATCGTTATATAGGAAGCGATGAGGAAATAGGTATTATTTCATCAGTAACAGATTCTTTTTGCTCATCATGTACGAGAGCTCGTATTTCTGCAGAAGGAAAATTATATACTTGCTTATTTGCTTCTAAAGGAAATGATTTAAGAGAATTGCTTCGTTCTGAACATACAGATGAGGACATTACAGATGTAGTACGCGATATATGGAATAATAGGGAAGATCGTTATTCAGATGAACGCTTAAATCATACAAATAAGAAAACAATACCTAAAATTGAAATGTCACATATCGGTGGTTAATATATAAAGCTAGCTTCATAGTGAAAAATGGAAAATTTACAAGAGTTGTGGATTTTCTATTTTATAGTAAAAGTGATGATTGATATCTCTGTAAAAGATGTGCAGAGAAATTAAGCAGCATTCAAAAACCTTTATTTTGAGGAGGTTTTTTGAAGCTGCTTTTTTATTTGGAGAAAATGGAGGAATGGGTAATGGCATTTCATAAGCCGGAACAAATTGCTGAGCTTGTCATTGAGGCCGGTGTTCAAAAAGTAAGACAGACATTGCCAGCGATGCTTATTCTCGGTTTTTTAGGAGGAGCATTTATTGCGATAGGTTTTTTACTTAACATTCGAGTTTTAGGGAATTTACCTGAGCGCTGGGGAAGTCTAGTGAATGTTTTAGGAGGAGCAGTATTTCCTGTTGGACTCATGCTCGTAGTATTAGCAGGAGGAGAATTAATTACGGGAAATATGATGTCACTGTCTATGGCGCTTTATGCAAAGAAAATTACATTGATAAGTGTACTGAATAACTGGGTTTGGATTACTCTCATGAATTTTATTGGGGCAATTTTCGTTGCGTATTGCTTTGGGCATCTTGGCGGATTAACAGAGGGAGAGTATTTAAATAAAACGGTAGCGATAGCGGAAGGGAAGTTACATGAATCATTTGGGAGAACTTTAATTTTAGCAATTGGTTGTAATTGGCTCGTTTGTCTTGCTCTTTGGCTCGCTTACGGGACGAGTGATTTTGTCGGAAAAATCATCGGAATTTGGATTCCAATTATGGCATTTGTAGTGATTGGATTTCAGCAAGTAGTAGCAAATATGTTTGTCATTTCCGCTGTTATTTTTGCTGGTCATCTAACGTGGATGGATTTGGCTAAAAATTTTGTTCCTGTTTTTATCGGAAATGTAATTGGAGGAGCTGGGTTTGTTGGTTTTGCTTACTTTGCTTGTTATCAGAAACAACATTCTAATATGAAATAGAGTTCTTGAGAGGAAGGGTATGTAATGGCTGATCGGTATTCACGACAACAGTTGTTCAAACCAATTGGGAGTAAAGGACAAGAAAAAATTCGAAATAAACATGTGTTAATTGTAGGGGCAGGCGCATTAGGAAGTGCAAGTGCCGAAAGTTTCGTACGTGCAGGTGTTGGCAAGTTGACGATTATTGATCGTGACTACGTTGAATGGAGTAATTTACAAAGGCAACAATTGTACTCTGAACAAGATGCAAGAGAGAAAATGCCGAAAGCAATTGCTGCAAAAAATCGGTTAGAACAAATTAATTCGGAAGTACAAATACATGCTTTCGTAATGGATGCAACTTCAGAAAATATGGAAGGTCTATTAAAAAATGTAGATGTAATCATTGATGCAACAGATAATTTTGATATTCGATTTGTAATAAATGATTTATCACAAAAACATAATATTCCTTGGGTATATGGTTCTTGCGTTGGATCGTATGGTATGAGTTATACAATTATTCCGCAAGAGACACCGTGTTTACATTGTATGCTGAAAAATATTCCTGTTATAGGTGTGACATGTGATACCGCTGGAATTATTAGCCCGACTGTTCAAATCGTCGCAGCATATCAAGTGGCAGAAGCACTCAAAATTTTAGTGGAAGATTTCTCAGCAATTAGAAAAACATTTTTCATGTTTGATATATGGAGTAATCAAAATCATTTTATAAAATTAGGGAAAATAAAAACAGACACTTGTCTCTCATGCGGTTTGAATCGAACTTATCCTTATTTATCATACGAAAATCAAACGAAAGCAGCTGTTTTATGCGGAAGAAATACAGTTCAAATTAGAACAGTAGACAATAGGAAATACAATTTTGATGATATAGAAAAAGTATTACAAAAACTGGGGAAAGTAGATCGGAATCCGTATTTACTATCTTGCCAATTCGATGATTACCGCGTGGTTGTTTTTCGAGATGGTCGTGTTTTTATTCATGGTACAAATGATATTTCGAAAGCGAAACAACTATATTATCGCGTATTCGGTTAATAGAGAGGGTGTCAACAATGGAAAGAAGAGTGCCAATTACGGTTGAAGAAGCTGTTCGTAAAGTGATGGGATTTGCTGATAAAGGATTAAAGGAGCTATTACCAATTGAATTAGCTTATGGACGTATATTAGCGGAGGATTTAGTAGCTGACCATGATGTACCGTCATTTAATCGTTCACCGTATGACGGATTTGCTATTCGAGCAGAAGATACTAATTTAGCAAGTTATGAAACGCCAATTGTATTTGAAGTAGTGGGTGAAATTGGTGCAGGATCGCTATTCCATGAGAAAGTAGGTCCGTTTCAAGCAGTTCGAATTATGACGGGAGCACAAATTCCAAATGGGTGTGATGCGGTTGTTATGTTAGAGCTGACTCGTCAATATGAGAAGAATGGCAACAATTATATGGAAGTGAAGCGATCATTCAAAAAGGGCGACAATATTTCTTTTCAAGGTGAAGATGCTCGTAAAGGAACGGTTCTTGCAAAGAAAGGATCGTACATTAATCCAGGTATTTCAGCTCTTCTTGCTACATTCGGTTATAGTGAAGTGCCAGTTGCGAGAAAGCCTGTAATTGGACTGTTAGCGACTGGGAGTGAATTGCTTGATGTCGATGATTCATTACAGCCAGGGAAAATTCGAAACAGTAATACGTATATGATATTGTCTCAAATTCGAAGAGCGGGCGGAAGAGTAAAATATTTTGGGAAGTTTAGTGATGATTTTAATACGTGTTTTACAGCTGTGAAAGAAGCGCTTGGCCAAGTAGATATGTTAATTACAACGGGCGGTGTATCAGTAGGAGATTATGATTATTTACCAGCTATTTACGAAAAATTAGGTGCATCTGTTCTTTTTAATAAAGTTGCAATGCGACCAGGAAGTGTTACGACTGTAGCACAATTAAATGGCAAGTTATTATTTGGTTTATCAGGAAATCCATCAGCTTGTTACGTAGGGTTTGAATTATTCCTAAGACCGTGTATTCGGACATATATGTTTAGTGAAAAAGTACATTTAAAAAGAGAAAAAGCGTTATTAGGAGAAGATTTTCTAAAACCGAATCCATTTACAAGATTTGTACGAGCAAAATTGCAATATGATGAGGGGAAATTAATCGCTTATCCATCAGGGTTTGATAAATCTAGCTCAGTTTCTTCATTGGCAGAATCAAACGTGTTTATCGTATTGCCGGGCGGGACAAGAGGATATAAAAAAGATATGTTTGTTGATGTTCTTTTATTAGAAGATAACGAAGGTAGTGAATGGCCTTGGACATTTCATAAAGTGAGAGGTGGTTTTAATGGGACAAGTGCTATTTGAGATTGTAGATAATCCGATTTTAGTTGAAGAAGTAACGAATAAAGTCGCAAGAAGGGAAGCAGGTGCGATTACAACATTTATTGGTACAGTGAGAGAATTAACAAAAGGAAAACGAACGCTACATTTAGAGTATGAAGCATATAAACCGATGGCAGTAAAACAACTTATGAGAATTGGTGAAGAGATTAGTGAAAGATGGCCGGATGCAAAAGTAGCAATTACGCACCGTGTAGGGCGGCTAGAAATAATGGATATTGCGGTAGTCATTGCAGTTTCATCACCGCATCGTAAAGTAGCTTATGAAGCGAATGAGTACGCGATTGAACGTATAAAACGAATTGTTCCAATTTGGAAAAAAGAATTTTGGGAAGATGGAACGATGTGGATTGGAGATCAACTTGAAAACACACCATATCCAGGAGGAAAACTAAAGAAGGAAGAATGAGAAAATGATTACAATTTTATTGTTTGCAAATTTGCGTGAGGAAGTCGGATTGGATCAATTAATAATTTCAGAAAAACAAGAAATGACTGTTGGGCAATTAAAAGAATGGTTGAAAGATAGTTATCATTTGCAATCCTTGGATACAGTAATGGTTGCAATTAATGAAGAGTTTGTAACGAATGAAGAGATGATAAAAGCTGGAGATATAGCCGCATTAATCCCGCCCGTTAGCGGAGGGTAATAAGCTTTTTCAACAGATGAAGCGCCAAGAAGATGTTGTATATAAATTAGAATAAGAGAAGGGATGAGTTCTATGCTTACTCAAGAACAAATAATAAATGCATTAAAACATGTAGAGGATCCAGAGTTACACAAAAGTGTTGTAGAATTAAATATGGTTAGAAATGTACAAATGAACGGAACAGAGGTTAAACTTGAAGTAGTACTAACAATCCAAGGTTGTCCGTTAAAAGCAAAAATTCAACAAGATATTGAAGAATCACTTCACGCAATTGGTGCCTCTAAAGTGGATATAACATTTGGTTCTATGACGCAAGAAGAACGTGCAGCTTTAACAGAGAATTTAAAGAAAAATACTAGAACAGAAACTGGTATGCCGAGCATGCTTTGCCTTGATTCGGGAGTACGGTTTATTACTGTAACGAGCGGAAAAGGCGGAGTTGGAAAATCAACGGTGACAATTAATCTTGCAACTGCACTAGCTCGTATGGGCAAAAAAGTGGGGATATTAGATGCAGATATATATGGTTTTAGTATTCCAGCTATGATGGAAACGAATAAGAAACCAACGATGATTGATCAAACGGCAATTCCAGTCATTAGTCACGGTGTTAAAATCATGTCGATGGGATTTTTTACAGAAGGAAATAACCCAGTTATGTGGCGCGGACCGATGCTAAATAAATGGATTCAAAATTTCCTTGCGAATACGCACTGGGGAGAATTAGATTATTTATTACTTGATTTACCACCAGGTACAGGAGATGTTGCGATTGATGTTGCAGCGATGATTCCGCAAGCGAAAGAAATAATTGTTACAACTCCGCACAATGTAGCTTCATTCGTTGCTTCAAGAGTCGGTGTAATGGCAAAACATACGAAGCATGAGATTTTAGGTATTGTAGAAAATATGGCTTATTATGAAGAACAAGATGGATCGAAAAATTATCTGTTCGGAAAAGGCGGCGGCGAAATGCTTGCAGAACAATTGCAAACAGAAGTAATTGCCAAGATACCTTTTGCAAAACGTGAAGAAAATAGCGGTTCATCTGTATATGATGAAGATTCTCTTGTTGGAGAAGTGTTTACATCGTTAGCTGAGGATATTATTTATAGAGGATAGAGGGGGAAGTTTAGTATGGCGTGTAACATTGATCATTCTATTGAAGATGTGATGAATAAGCTCGAAAGTCAAAAGAATTCTTTACCTGAAGGGATCTTTAAAGAGTTAAAGAGTTTTTTACAAGGTAATCATTCGCAGAAATTATTAAATGATATTTTTCACCTTCTAAAAAAGTATGATTTAGTCAGTGAGGAAGAACGAGAGACGAGAAACGCACAATTATTGCACATTTTGAATTAAGTACTCTTTGGCTTTAGAATTTTTTCAGAAGGGGTGAATGTGATGGATATGAAAAAGATGATTGAAACGATAGAAGTAACTAGAGTGACTGACGAGGAATTATCGATTTCGAATTTACATCCAAAGCTTGTGAAGTTGTATAGTCAAAAAGATAGTACAGAGTATACGAAGCTATTAAAATATATTTTATCATTATCCGTGCAGTTGAAGCTGAATCTCGTATTGAAATATTTTGGTGTGCGTCCGATTGTTGCTGCAGACGATCGTATGCAATTTCAAGAGATATTTAAATGCTTAGCTAAGAAAGATGAGAATGGGGAATGGTTTCTAAATTTGGTTTCTTTATATGTAGGGCTAATTGTAGTTCTTCATTTTGAGGAGAAAGTGATTGAGAGCAGTTTTTTTGATGATATGGTAGTGGGTGAATGTAATGAAATATAAGATTCTGCTCATAACATTTTTCTATTTAAATGCTTTAATTGCGATTTTAGTTGGTTTTGTAAATATGAAGGTAACTAATTAAGAAAAAGGAATGAAACTAGTTTGATAAAAAAAGTTCTTCAGTTGTTTCCGGCGTTTTTTCGTGTTACCATTAAGCGAATTTTTCATAAGGAGAGAAAGCGATGAAATGGATTTATTTTCTTATTATTAACGTTATAGCTTTTAGCCTTATGGGGCTTGATAAACGAAAAGCAAAGAAGAAACAGTGGAGAACGCCAGAAAGTACGTTGTTTTTATCAGCGGCAGCTGGAGGAGCAGTTGGAGCTTGGATCGGTATGTATATGTTTCATCATAAAACTCATAAAAAGAAATTTGTTTTCGGCATACCGTTACTTGTTGTAATAACGGTATGTTTATTATTCGTTGTATGAGAAATGTCGAAAGAAATGCAGATTGATTATTGGTAAAGTGAGCATGTGAGACCGTATAATGGAGAAAAAATGAGAAGAGGAGAAAAGGGAAGATGGGGAGTCAATCAGCAGAGCAAAAAAAAGGGATACTATATGCGGCTGGTGCTTATACGATGTGGGGAATTCTACCGATTTATTGGAAATGGGTTGAGGAAGTTCCAGCAGATGAAATATTAGCACACCGCATCGTTTGGGCGTTTGTTTTTATGTTACTTGTATTAGGTGTTACGAAGAGGTTTCGCCAGTTTATTGGGGAATTTGTGAATCTTTTTAAACGACCTAAATTATTAATGTCATTAACAATAGCTTCAGTCTTGATTAGCGGAAACTGGTTTGTTTACATATGGGCCGTTAATCATAATCATGTTATTGAAGCGAGTCTTGGCTATTATATTAATCCGCTTATTAGTATTTTACTTGGTACAGTCGTTTTAAAGGAAAAGTTAAACTTTTGGCAATATGTTGCAGTTGGTTTAGCAGGAGTAGGGGTTGTCATTTTAACAGTACGTTTCGGATCTATTCCGTGGGTTTCTCTTTCACTTGCCTTTTCATTTGGATTGTACGGATTAACGAAAAAACTGTTAAATTATGATGCTACAATTGGACTTACGATGGAAACGATGTTAGTGACGCCGTTTGCGATCATTTATCTTGTTATGACAGGAGCACATGGTTTCGGCTCATTTGGATCTATTTCAATGTTATCAACGTTACTTTTAATAGGAGCAGGTATTGTAACGGCATTACCACTATTTTATTTTGCAAAAGGAGCACAACTTATTCCGCTTTATATGGTGGGATTTTTACAATATATTGCGCCAACAATTAGCTTAATTTTAGGTGTATTTGTATTTGGTGAACATTTCACATCTACACATATGATTGCATTTTTCTGTATATGGGTTGCTTTATTTGTATTCTCGGTAGCGAAGACAAAGTTTTTAGTGCAGAAACAACCGAAATTTATAAAAAATAAATCAGCAAAAGTATCATAATGCGTAGTATTTTCTACGCATTTTTCTTTATACTTATATTATATAGAATTTCCATTATAGTCAGTAAGGAGCTGAGAACATGGAAACAATTTTACATAATGATCCGCTTATGGCAGCTGTAATTTCATGGTTTTTAGCACAATTAACGAAAGTAGTCTTTAAATTAGTTAAAATGGGTGAATTTGATTTTGCAAAGTTTTTTGCTTCAGGTGGGATGCCAAGTTCTCATGCTTCAACTGTTACAGCGCTTGCTACAGGAGTTGGAGTAGTGGAAGGTGTGGAAAGCTCGATGTTTGCGGTTGCTGCTATTTTTGCCATTATTGTTATGTATGATGCTTCAGGAGTAAGACTTGCAGTAAGTAAACAAGCAAAAATATTGAATGACTTTTTTCACGGTAGAGAAACAGAATATAAGAAGTTAAATGAACTTGTTGGGCATACACCGTATGAAGTAGTAGTTGGTGCTTTATTAGGGATTATTGTCGGAGTAGGATATTGTTTATGAGCAGAACATGTTATATGTTCTGCTTTTCTTTGTTTTTATACATATTCAGCTACCTTTTTGAATATCGTTATACGGATTTCGAAAGGGTGGGTGAGTAACTTGTTATTATATGAAAAAGTGCATGAAGAAATAGCGAGAAGAACAACTGCACTTCAAACGATGCAACGGCAAGATGGTACGTGGCGGTTTTGTTTTGAAGGAGCGCCACTAACAGATTGTCATATGATTTTTTTATTAAAATTATTAGGTAGAGATAAAGAGATAGAACCGTTTGTAAAAAGATTAGCATCACTTCAAACAAATGAAGGAACATGGAAATTGTATGAAGATGAAGTGGGTGGTAATTTATCTGCTACAATCCAATCTTATGCTGCCTTACTTGCATCGGAAAAATATACAAAAGAAGATGCGAATATGAAGCGAGCGGAAATGTTTATAAATGAGCGTGGGGGGGTAGCGCGTGCTCATTTTATGACGAAGTTTTTATTAGCGATTCATGGAGAATATGAATATCCTTCTCTCTTTCATTTGCCAACACCAATTATGTTTCTGCAGAATGATTCCCCTCTCAGTATATTTGAATTGAGTAGCTCAGCACGTATTCATTTAATTCCGATGATGTTGTGTTTAAATAAAAGATTTCGAGTAGGGAAAAAGTTATTGCCAAATTTAAATCACATTGCAGGTGGGGGCGGAGAATGGTTTCGGGAGGACCGATCTCCGGTTTTTCAAACACTATTAAGTGACGTGAAGAAAATTATAACGTATCCACTTTCTTTGCATCATAAAGGATATGAGGAAGTAGAACGTTTTATGAAAGAGCGTATTGATGAAAATGGAACATTATATAGTTACGCAACTGCCTCGTTTTATATGATTTATGCTTTACTTGCATTAGGACATTCTATTCAATCACCAATTATTCAGAAGGCTATAACGGGAATCACATCTTATATATGGAAGATGGAGAGAGGGGGCCATTTGCAAAACTCTCCGTCAACTGTATGGGATACAGCTTTACTCAGTTATGCTTTGCAAGAAGCTCAAGTTCCGAAAGTAAGTAAAGTGATTCAAAATGCATCAGCGTATTTACTAAGAAAACAGCAAACGAAGAAAGTAGATTGGAGTGTACATGCACCGGATATATCCCCAGGTGGTTGGGGGTTTTCGGATGTGAATACGACGATTCCAGATATTGATGATACAACTGCTGCGTTAAGAGCATTGGCGCGAAGTAGAGGGAACGAAAATGTAGACAATGCTTGGAAGCGAGCGGTTAATTGGGTTAAAGGATTGCAAAATAATGATGGTGGTTGGGGGGCTTTTGAAAAAGGGGTAACGAGCCGTATATTAGCAAATTTACCAATCGAAAATGCAAGTGATATGATTACAGATCCTTCTACACCAGATATTACAGGAAGAGTGCTAGAGTTTTTCGGGACATATACGCAAAATGAATTGCCCGAGAAACAAAAACAAAGTGCGATAAATTGGTTAATGAATGTACAAGAGGAAAATGGATCATGGTATGGGAAATGGGGAATTTGTTATATATATGGTACGTGGGCAGTGTTGACTGGTGTACGGTCACTAGGAATACCATCTAGCGATTCATCATTGAAACGAGCAGTTTTATGGCTTGAACATATACAGCATGAAGATGGTGGCTGGGGAGAATCTTGCCAAAGTAGTGTGGAAAAAAGATTCGTTACTTTGCCATTTAGTACACCATCCCAAACAGCATGGGCTTTAGATGCCCTCATTTCTTACTATGATAAAGAAACACCAGTCATTCGAAAAGGTATTTCATATTTGCTCTCCAACCCTTATGCAAATGAAAAATATCCTACTGGAACAGGTTTACCAGGTGGATTTTATATTCGTTATCATAGTTATGCTCATATATATCCGTTGCTTACTTTGGCTCATTATGCAAAAAAATATAGAAAATAAACCGAGAGATGTCTCTCGGTTTATTTTGTTGGGTAGTAGGTCCCTTTTGAAAAGAATAAGGTTGTGATGTACCTTATTTTTCGGTTGATTGGCGTTTTTGACGTGCATCAGCGGCATTTGCACGTGCGTTTGCTTCTAAGTCATTGTGGTCAGCGAGTTCGCGAGAGAACTCAACGTCAATGCCATCAGTTGCTTTGCTTTGTTTGAAATTCTTTTTGTTCATTCGACACAATCTCCTTACACTTTATCCTGCATAACGGGTAGTAAAATTCCCACCTCAAAATTCAGATGGAACAAAGAAGCTAGGTGGGAGATTAACTGCCCGTAAATGCCCGATTGGTTCAACTAATAATCAGTGGGGATGAACAAACTTCCCACTGATTAAAGTTTCACTTTATGCGACGTTGCAAAGTTAGTTTGACACAAATAGACTTTTTTATACAAAGAGGAATTGGAAAGCAAGGAGCCGAAATATACAGTATAAGTAATAGAAATGAGGGATAGGGATGGAGTTTTTAAATGGGAAAACAGCTGTTGTAACAGGAGCTGCACAGGGAATTGGAAAAGAGATTGCAAGGGTTTATGCAAAACTAGGGGCGAAAGTATTAATTAGCGATGTAAATGAAGAGAATCTACAAAAAACGACACGTGAGTTATCAGATGAAGGATATGAAGTGTGCTCATATCGATGTGATGTGAGTAATCAAAATGAAGCAAAGTCGTTAATTGAATATGCGGTTCAAAAATTTGGTACATTACATATTTTGGTGAATAATGCTGGAATTACAAGAGACGCAATGTTACATAAAATGGAGAAGTCTGCTTGGGAACAAGTATTACAAGTGAACTTAACTGGAGTTTTTTATTGTATGCAACCAGCGCTTCTTTACATGAGACAACAAGGGTATGGACGCATTATTAATATATCTTCAATTAGTAGAGAAGGAAACATAGGTCAAGCAAATTATGCGGCTACAAAGGCAGGAGTTGTCGGTTTAACGAAAACAGCAGCGAAAGAAGTTGGAAGCTTCGGTATTACTTGTAATGCGATTTGTCCGGGGTTTATGGATACAGATATGACAAAAACGATACCAGATAAAGTGAAAGAAAAGATGGTTGGTGCTATTCCAGTTGGTAGAATTGGAACGCCAGAAGATATTGCGAACGCGGCAGCCTTTTTAGCATCAGAATACGCATCTTATATTACAGGTGAAGTATTAAATGTGAGCGGAGGACTGCAAGTTTAAAGGAATACATAATGAAAAGAACCTGACCAGGTAGGTCAGGTTCTTTTCATTAATTTAAGTTAAGCCAAACGCTCTTTACTTCTGTATAGTTATTTAATGCGTAAGATCCCATTTCACGGCCAAGACCAGATTGTTTAAATCCTCCAAATGGAGATGCTGCATCAAAGACGTTATAACAGTTTACCCATACTGTACCTGCACGTACTTTACTTGCAACATAGTGTGCTGTTTTAACATTTTCTGTCCACACACCAGCCGCTAAGCCGAATTGTGATTTATTTGCACGTTCAATTACTTCATCAATATCGTTAAACGGTATTGCAGAAATAACTGGACCGAAAATCTCTTCTTTTGCGATCGTCATTTCATCATTTACGTCAGCGAATACTGTAGGAGAAACGAAATAGCCTTGATCGAATGGATTACTTCCTCCGCAAAGTACTTCAGCGCCTTCTTCAATCCCTTTTTCAATGTAGCCCATTACACGTTTTTGTTGTTCTTCAGAAACGAGAGGACCAATTGTTGTTTCAGGGTTAAGACCGACACCTTGATTTAGTTTTTTAGAATAGAGGACGAGATCAGCCATGACATTATCATACATTTTCTTCGGAACAAATAAGCGTGATCCAGCAGAGCATACTTGTCCTTGGTTAAACATAACACCAGAAAGTGCACCAGGAATCGCGCGAGATAAATCAGCATCTGGTAAGATGATATTTGGTGATTTACCGCCTAACTCAAGTGTAACGCGTTTTAATGATTCGGATGCTTGTCGCATAATTTGTTTACCGACAGGAGTAGAACCGGTAAATGCAATCTTATCAACGAGTGGATGATTAACGAGAGCTTGTCCAGCTGATTCACCGAATCCAGGTACGATATTAATAACACCTTTTGGGAATCCAGCTTCTTCAATTAATTCAGCTAAGTATAGAGCAGATAGTGGAGTTTGTTCTGCAGGTTTTAAAACGATTGTACATCCTGTAGCAAGCGCTGCTCCCATTTTCCACATTGCCATAAGAAGCGGGAAGTTCCAAGGGATAATTTGACCAACGACACCAACAGCTTCATGGCGTGTATAGTTAAAGTAATCACCGGAAACAGGAATTGTTTGACCAACGATTTTCGTAGCCCAGCCAGCGTAATAGCGCATATGCTCAATTGCAAGTGGTATGTCTGCTGCCATTGTTTCACGGATTGGCTTTCCGTTATCTAATGTTTCGAGCTGTGCAAGCTCTTCTTTATGTTCTTCCATTAAATCAGCTAACTTGTACATGAGACGGCTTCGCTCAGCAGTGCTCATACGAGACCAAGGACCTTCGTCAAAAGCCATGCGAGCTGCGACTACAGCTTTATGAATATCTTCGCGACCAGCTTCAGAAACGACGGCAAGTGTTTCACCAGTTGCTGGGTTAGGTGTTTTAAACGTTTTACCGGAAGCGCTTTCAATGAAAGATCCATTCACATATAACTTTTTTGTACCTTGAAGAAACTTTTCTACCTTTTCATGAAGATTTACAGCTAGTTGACTCATTGTATAACCCCCTTGAAAATATAATGTAAACGCAGTACGAGACGGCGCTTATTCCGAAATCAAGGATGTGGAAACTAGATGGAAAGCCTCTAATTAAAATCATAATTAATAAATACTGAAAATTCAAATTTCATTTGTGTTACAATTGTAAAAAATATGTAATGTAAGAGAAGCTTCTATATAATTATAAAAAATCCTGCTTGTTTTTGCTTTCTAGTAGGAAAAACTAGAAGAACAATGGTACAATAATACATCGTGAGAGGAGGGGGAAAAATGAAAGATTATCATGATGATCCACGGTTTCGAATAGCTCATAGAGAAGCGTTAATTGGTCTTGGACTTGCTATTATTAATTTTATAATATGGTACGGATTCGCTTATGGGCTTGGTAGTAAAAATCCGAGTGAATATACATATGTATTAGGTTTTCCCGCATGGTTTTTTTATAGCTGTATCGTTGGATTTATCGTTATGGTTATTTTACTTAGTTTAGTTGTTCGTTTTGTATTTCAAGATATTTCACTCGATGAGGAAGAAAAAAGTGAGGAATAATAGATGAATTGGTATGTAATCATTCCAATGATAATTTCGTTTATCGTTGTATTTTTAATTGGTGTATATGCTTCAAGACGCGTGCAAGCAACTGCTCATAATAAATTTTTACAAGAATATTTTCTTGGTGGGCGTGAGCTAGGCGGTTTATTATTAGCGATGACAATGATTGCTACGTACGGTAGTGCAAGTAGCTTTATTGGTGGTCCCGGTATTGCTTACAATATGGGGCTTGGATGGGTACTGTTATCTGCGATTCAAGTTGTAACAGGGTATATCGTTTTAACGGTTATCGGTAAAAAGTTTGCAATTATCGCTAGGAAGATGGAAGCAATTACTCTTATCGATTATTTAAAAGGGAGATACAATAATAAAGCAGTTGTTATACTCTCTGCGTTATGTATTATTATCTTTTTATTTTCGGCGACAGTAGCCCAGTGGGTCGGCGGCGGACGATTAATCGAGTCACTAACGGGTCTATCGTATACAACAGCACTATTTTTATTTACTTTTTCTGTACTTGTGTACGTATTAATTGGTGGTTTTCGTGCAGTCGCGCTATCAGATACATTATTAGGAATCATTATGTTAGTTGGAACGACAATCATTTTAATTGCTACTGTCATTGCTGGTGGTGGAATTGAAAAGATTATGCAGGAACTTGTTCAAATTAATCCGAATTTAATTACACCATTCGGCGCAGATGGCAGTTTAACGAAATCATATGTTACATCATTTTGGATTTTAATTGGAATTGGTGTTGTAGGTTTACCGCAAATTAGCGTGCGTGCCATGTCTTATAAAAATTCAAAAGCTATGCACCAAGCTTTAATAATTGGAACAGTTGTCGTTGGTACAATTATGATCGGTATGCATTTAACAGGTGTATTTGCAAGAGTAGTACTTCCAGGTATAACGGTACCAGATAAAGTAATGCCGCTACTCGCGATGGAAGTGTTGCCACCTTGGTTAGCTGGAGTTTTCTTAGCTGCACCAATGGCGGCGATTATGTCTACAGTAAACTCTTTATTATTACTTGTAAGCTCGTCAATTATTAAAGATATATACGTAAATTACATAAATAAAGATGCAGCAGACAGTACGATAAAAAAAGGAAGTTTGTGGATTACTGGTATTGTAGGACTACTCGTTTATGTAGCGGCCATTAAACCACCAGACTTTTTAATATGGTTAAATTTATTTTCTTTCGGTGGATTAGAAGCAGCATTCATTTGGCCAATCGTATTAGGGTTATATTGGAGAAAAGGAAATGCTACAGGAGCGCTTGCTTCCATTTTCGTTGGAGTAGGTTCATATATGTGTATTCATCTTTTCTATCCAAATCCGTTCGGTATACATACAGTTGTCTTCCCAATTTGTTTTGCGTTTATCGCTTATGTTATTGGAAGTATGAGTGCTGTAAAAAAAAACAGTATAGGTTAGCTGAAGAACGTAGTCCTTATAAGACTGCGTTTTTTCGTATGAATTTGTTCTTTTTTATTCTGTATATCCACGTTTATTCATAAGTTAATAACAACTGAGGAGATGGAGTTGAGGTCGATGAAAAAAGTGTTATTTTTAGGAGACCCAGGAATTGATGACTCTTTAGCGATTATGTATGGATTGTTGCATCCTGATATTGATATTGTTGGGGTAGTAACGGGATATGGAAATGTAACACAAGAAAAGGCGACAAGTAATGCCGCATATTTATTGCAAATGGCAGGACGGGAAGATATACCTGTTATTAATGGTGCGAAAATTCCTTTATCCGGAGATGTTACAACGTATTATCCAGAAATTCATGGGGCAGACGGTTTAGGACCAATTAAACCTCCAAAAACTTTTTCGCCAAATATAAAACCTTTTTGTGCATTTTTTGATCTTCTTGAAAAATATAAAGGAGAATTAATAATAGTCGATGCTGGTAGATCAACAACACTAGCGACAGCATTTATTTTAGAAAAGGCGATGATGAAGTATGTGAAAGAATATTATATAATGGGCGGTGCTTTCTTGATGCCTGGCAATGTAACACCAGTCGCAGAGGCGAATTTTCATGGTGATCCCATTGCGTCACAATTAGTCATGCAAAATGCCAAAAATGTGACATTAGTGCCACTTAACGTTACATCGGAAGCAATTATTACGCCGGAAATGGTAAAATATATTACGAAACACTCTAAAACGAGTTTTAATAAGTTAATCGAGCCGATATTTACGTATTATTATAAAGCTTATAGAAAGTTAAATCCGAAAATAAAAGGAAGTCCAGTACATGACGTCGTTACAATGATGGTTGCGGCAAATCCATCCCTTTTAGACTATGTATATCGTCGTGTCGATGTAGATACAGCTGGAATTGCAAAAGGAGAGAGTATTGCTGATTTTCGGCCTCAACCTGATGCAAAAGCATTAAAAAATTGGGTGCGAATTGGTTGGTCGTTGCATTATAAAAAGTTTCTTGAGGATTTTGTGAAATTTATGACGTAGACATAATAGGAGCATACAAGTTAAAATAATGGAGATGGTTATTTAAATGACCATCTCCATTATTTTGTTTTTAAATGATAAATAGAGAAGAGTTACACAATAGGAGAGGAATTTTACTTGAAAAAAACTATAGTATGCGCAGTAATTGTGGGTATTTTTGTTTTGCTAATATCGGGTAACTTTTTAGTGAAAAAAGTGTGGAGTTCAAATAATGATGATGCACAGTATATTGCATCTTTTATTGAAGAACATAAAGATGAAAAAAATAGTGCGCTTCTAGTAAAGAGAAATGATAAAGTTGTTTATTCTGTAAACCCAAATGTTGTATTGCCAGTTGCTAGTACGATGAAATTAATTGTGGCGCTTGAATATACGAAACAAGTTACTGAAGGGAAAATTGATTCGTCTAGTTTCGTGTCGATTAATGATGTGAATCGCTATTATGTGCCAAATACAGATGGTGGTGCACAAGATAGATGGCAAAAGTATTTGGAGAAGACGGGCAAGATAACTGAAGGAGCGGTTTCTTTAGAAGAAGTGGCAAAAGGAATGGTTAAGTTTAGTTCGAATGCAAATGCTGAATACTTAATGGAATTGTTAGGATTAGATAACATTAATCGAAACTTACAAAGTTTATCACTTCCTGCACATCAACCACTATTTCCAATCGTTTCATCTTTGTATATCCCGGGATATTTGCATAAAGAATTACATGTTCCAAAATATAAAATAGAGAAAAAGTTAAAAGAAATGTCTCAAGAGCAATATCGTGAATATGCGATGATTATTCATGAACGCTTAAAGAAGAAGGGACCATTATTACAGAAGGAAATTCCGCTTTATTTAGAGGAACGTTACGACAAAATTTGGTCAGATAGATTACCAGCAGCTTCGGCAAATGATTATATGGTATTACTTCAAAAGGCAAACCATAAAGGTGGTTTGACAGAAGCTGAAGAAAAAGTGTGGGCAAATATCGTTGAAACAGACATGAGTGCCAAGAAATACCGTAAAACATTTAGACATGCTGGGCAAAAGAATGGTTACACACCATGGACGGTTACAAAAGCGGTTTACGCTATGGATAAACGTGGAAACTGTACAGAAATTGTGTTTTTGGCGAACAATTTAAATGAAGACGATAGTGCAGAAATACGGAAACATTTAGCAAACTTACATTTCCAAGTGTTGCAAAGTGATAAGTATGATGCGACTTTTATTAAATAAACTCGGTGCAGAGAGCACCGAGTTTATTTTTATATACAAGCACTTTTTTTCTATCTCTGGGTATGATGGGTAGTAATACTTAGGTGAGAGGGGAAAAGGTGATGAAACAGAGTAAGGGAGAGTTTATAAAGAGTGAAGGCGCTGATTTCCCTGGAAAAACATATGTGGATTGTGTATTACAACATGTATTTGATTTTCAACGAAATCACTTATTGAAAGATATGTTTCAAGTGCATAAAGCACATATTACGATGCTAACTGAAGAAAGTTTAATGAAAATAGAAGAAGCTAAAGTTATATTAAACGCACTTAGAAAAGTAGAGCGAATACCAAAAGATAAATTGGTATATACAGAGCAGCATGAAGACCTCTTTTTTTTAGTCGAACATTTAATTTCTCAAGAAGCGAAATGCGATTTTGTCAGTAATATGCATATTGGTAGAAGTAGAAATGATATGGGTGTAACGATGTATCGCATGAGTTTAAGGCGATATGTATTACGATTAATGGAACATCATTTGCTATTGCAAGAAAGTATACTGCAACTTGCTGCTGATCATAAGGAAACGATCATGCCAGCTTATACACATACACAACCGGCACAGCCAACAACATTTGGTCATTATACTTTAGCAATTTATGATACGATGCAAAGAGATTTAGAACGAATGAAAAAAACATACCAGCTTTTAAATCAGTCTCCAATGGGGGCGGCTGCACTCTCTACAACAAGTTTCCCGATTAAACGAGAACGAGTTGCTTATCTACTTGGATTTACAACTGTAATTGAGAACTCATATGATGCTGTTGCCGGAGCGGATTATTTATTAGAAGTTAGCTCGCTACTTATGGTAATGATGACGAATACGAGTAGATGGATTCATGACTTTTTGTTGTTAGCAACGAAAGAATATGACGGTATTACTGTTGCAAAGCCATATGTACAAATTAGTAGTATTATGCCGCAAAAACGAAATCCAGTTTCAATTGAACACGCTCGTGCAATTACGAGTAGTGCTTTAGGAGAAGCATTTACAGTATTTCAAATGATTCATAATACACCATTTGGTGATATTGTCGATACGGAAGATGACTTGCAGCCATATTTATATAAAGGGATTGAAAAGGCAACTCGTGTTTTTTGTATGATGAATGCAGTGATCCGAACGATGAAAGTAGAAGAAGAAACGTTAAAAAGTCGTTCCTATAAACATGCAATAACGATAACGGATTTCGCCGATGTTTTAACAAAAAACTATGAAATTCCATTTCGGCATGCTCATCATGCAGCAAGTGCTATTGCAAATATGTCATTGGAGCAGAAAAAAGAACTACATGAATTACATTTCAAAGATGTAAATATCTATTTGCAAGAAAAATTTAATATAAATCTATTAGAAAAAGAGTGGAAAGAAATTATATCGCCAGAAGCTTTTATTCAAAAAAGAAATGTATACGGTGGACCGAGTAAAAAAGAAATGAAGCGTATGATTAAAAATCGAAAAGAGTCCTTTCGAAAAGAAGAAGATGTATTTAAAAAGGAAAAACAGAGAATTTTACAAGCTGAAAATGCTTTGAATACATTAGCTTTGAATATTATTGAATCGTAAAAGAGGGATTTAATGAATTAATCGCCAATACTTAATTAAAATATAAATAGAGAGAAGAGATTGTCGATGATTCAATTACATGTATATGAAGAGATTCTTAATTTTAAAGAAGAGGTTACACCATTTTTAGAAAAGAATGAGCAGGAAAATAATCTTATATTAGGTGTATTACAAATGGTCCAACAACCGATATTTATGGGGGTAGCAAAACAAGAGGAAGAAATTGTAGTTGTATTTCTTCAAACAGAAGAAAAGAAACAAATCATTGTTGCTACGTCTGAAATTGTGGAAGAGGACATCGTGGAACTTGCAAAAAAATTAACGAAAGTATATCCAAATGTTCCTGGATTAATTGGTAATAAGAAAATTGTACAGAAATTAGCGGAAGAGATTGCGACGTTAGAACAGAAAAAAACTACTGTTGCAATGGAGCAAGGTGTATATGAATTAAAACAAGTAAAGAAAAAATGGAACGGAGATGGAATCTTTCGAGAAGTAAGTAGTGAGGAGCTACCATTAATAGAACAGTGGATATATCAATTTTGCGAAGATGTGAAGCTTCCTACTACGAAAGAAGAAGCGAAACAAACCGCTCATACATTAATTACTAATCGTCGTCTTTTTGGTCTAGAAGTAGACGGGAAACTTGTTTCTGTAGCTGCAAAAACGAGACCAACTACAAATAATATAACAGTTAATTTCGTATATACGCCGAAAGAAGAACGGACAAAAGGGTACGCATCTAGTTGTGTCGCTGCACTTAGTCAACGTATGTTAGGCGAAGGTTACAAAACAACGACATTATATACTGACTTGGCAAATCCAACATCAAATAAAATTTATCAAGAGATTGGTTATGAGAAGTTGATGGAGTCTGTACTTATATTTTTAGAGAAATAAAATGAAAAGGCACGCTATTAAAGCGTGCCTTTTTGTTATTCATCAATTCGAATTACTTCACCTTGCGGAAAATTCTCAGTTTCTAGTAAGTTACGAATTGCTTTCGCAACGTATTCAGGTGATAGTAGTTTTCCTTCTTCTTTTAGTGTGATGAAGCGGTCCAAATTTATGAAGTCTTCTTTATTTGTTTCGCGAATTTGTGATTGCATATTTGTATCAACAACACCAGGTGCAAAAGCGACGATTTTTACTGGATATTCTTTTTCTACTTCTTCAGTTGCTACGCACTGTGTAAACATATTTACACCAGCTTTCGTTGTACAATAAGCGCCCCAGCCAAAGTAAGGATTTTTTCCTGCACCAGATGAAATGTTAATAACGCGTTTATCTACTTTCCAGTCTTTCGTATGTTTCATAAATGTAGATATAAGAATCATAGGTGCAAGTAAATTAATGTGAACGTTCGTAATGAATTGTTCGCTTTCAGCTTTTTCAATCGGCTTCATAGGTGCAACTGTACCTGCATTATTAATTAAATGAATAGAGGATACATTGTCTTTTTTAATAGATGAAATAATTTCTTTAAAGTTAGTTTCTAAGTTATGTACATCTTGAAGATCGAGGGAATGAAAAATGCAATTGCTGTTATATTGTTCTGCAAGTTTAGTAAGCTCTTTATTTTCTCTTCTAGAAATAGAGATGACAGTTGTACTTTCTTCTAACAATTGCGCAGCGATTGCCTCACCTAAACCTTGTGAAGTTCCTGTTATAATAATGTAGCGCATAGTTTTATAAACTCCTCTCATATGTGCGGAATTTTGTTGGACAACGTACATCCCATAGGTTGTCTACATTTTATAGTATAGAGCACTTTTTACTATAAATGAAATGAGATGATTGTGTGCCTTTTATAAATCGTTTTACGACAACAGTACCTGGTGCCGTCACGTTCACTGGGAATACGCTGGGGCTTAGCCCTACATCACCTGCACCAGGTAATATTTTTGGTACACTTGCTGTGTTTACGACAGTAAATACAGCGTTGCAAGTACCAGGATTCCCAGCAGGGACAACAGATGAATGGCAATTGAATTCTTCAAGTGCAATTTTAAATCTTCCAGCGGGAAGCAGTGTGTTATATGCAGAATTAGTTTGGGCTGGTACTTTCCGGACTGATACGGAAGATGTTTTACCATTTTTAAATGATAACATTACATTTACAACGCCAGCAGGGACGTTTTCTGTTACGCCAGATCCTGCTACCGCGCAGCAAGGTTCAGTAGGAAACCAGTTTTATTATGCTCGCTCTGCCAATGTAACGAACCTTGTTAGTGCAGGTGGAGCAGGCACATATACAACAGGTGCCGTGCCAGCTGCAAGAACTTCAGCTGACCCGACAATCAGTCGTTCAGCTGGATGGACGCTTGAGGTTGTGTATCAAAATGCAAGTTTACCACTTCGAAATTTGTCAGTATATGCAGGCCAAGAAATTATTGATGCTTCATCACCACCAGTTGATGCTACTATTTCAGGATTTGCTACGCCGGCAACAGGAGCTGTTACAGGAAGAGTGCTCGTAACTGCTCAAGAAGGCGATTCTAACATTGTTGGAGATCAACTTCGCTTTGGACCGAATGCAAATGCTACAGTGGCATTATTCGGACCGAGAAACCCTGCGAATAATTTCTTCCAGTCTCAAATTTGTAATGACATTGGAGAGTTAGATACAACCGGGACATTTGGAGATTTGAATCAGCCGTTAGGGATAGCTTTAGCTGTCCGAAGACAAGGATGGGATATTACGAATGTAAATGCCTCTGCATCATTAGTAAATAATCAAACGTCAGCAACAGTTCGATTTGTTACAAATGGAGATGGATACGCTGCAGCTGGTTTTGGTGTTCAAATTGATGCAACAGGTCCAATTATTAATCCTGTTAAATCGGTTAATAGAACAGTCGCAGGGGTAGGGGATACTCTCACTTATACGATTACGGTCCCAAATACAGGGACAGGAAGTGCAGAAAACGTTGTATTACGTGATAGTATTCCGAACGGAACGACGTTTATAGCAGGTAGTGTAACAGTAGGTGGAGGAACACAACCGAATGCAAACCCTGCTAATGGAATTAATTTAGGTATAATCCCAAATAACATGCAAAGAATTGTTACATTTCAAGTTCGAATAACATCATTCCCGAATCCCAATCCTATTTTAAATCGTGCAATGGTGTCATATCAATTCCGTCCTTTCGTTGGTAGTCCTCCTATTACAAGTACTTCTTCTTCAAACACAGTACAAACGACAGTGAATCAAGCAACTATAAGTATGCAAAAATCTGTAGATTTACAGACGGCAACGCTTAATGATGTATTAACGTACACAGTTAATGTCACAAATAATGGGAACGTTACTGCAAACAATGTTATTTTTGTTGATAGTATACCTGCTGGAACAACATTTGTTCCAAATAGCGTTACAGTGAATGGAGTAGCACGTCCAGGAGCGAATCCGGCAAGTAGTATTAATCTTGGGAGTATTAATGCATCGCAAACGACTGTAGTGCGCTTTCAAGTTCGAGTAACATCGAACCCTCTTGTCAATCCAATTCCAAACCGTGCGAGTGTAACATTTAACTTTACTCCAGTGCCTGGTCAACAACCAGTTTCAGGGCAAGCGACAAGTAATACTGTAGTTACGACAATTAATATAGCTGATATAACAACGAGAAAAACAGTGGATAAAGCTTTTGCAACGGTTAACGACGTTCTTACGTACACGGTAACAATTCAAAATACAGGAAATGTACTTGCAACGAACGTTATTTTTCAAGATCCAATCCCAATTGGAACGACATTTATCGCAAATAGTGTGACTGTGGACGGGGTTTCACAACCTGGGGTAAATCCAGCGACTGGGTTTACAGTAGCTAATATATCTCCTGGCGGAAGTAGGACTGTTACATTTCAAGTACGAGTAACATCTACACCATCGGGAGGTACGATTGCAAATCGCGGAAATGTATCTGCTAATTTCGTCGTTATTCCGAATCAGCCACCGATAACAATTAATAGACAAACGAATACAGTTGTGACACAAGTTAATACAGGCGGTTTAAATTTAATAAAAGAAGTAAATACAACGCAAGCGGCGGTAGGGGATACTTTAACGTACACAATTGCCGTCCAAAATACAGGGAACGTTCCGTTAACAAATGTATTTTTCCAAGACCCTATTTCTTCTGCGGTTTCATTTGTTGCAAATTCTGTAACAATTAATGGAGTACAGCAAAGTGGACTAAATCCGAATACAGGATTCTCTCTTCCGAATATTCCTGCGGCTCAAACGGTTGTAGTCACATTTGACGTAGTAATTGTACAGAATCCAGAAAATGAAGATATTTTAAATCAAGCAAATGTAACAGCAAGCTTTCAAGTGAATCCGAATGAACCACCAGTAACAATCAATGTACCGAGTAATGTTGTGAATACGACAATACAATCAGGAAACTTTGAAGTTGTGAAAGCAGTGAATACGGATGTTGCAACAGTAGGGGATGTTTTAGTATATACAATCGAAGTTATAAATGCAGGTAGTGTACCAGCTACAAATGTGTTTTTCCAAGATTCAATTCCGCAAGGGACATTATTTATTGAAAATAGTGTATTGGTTAATGGAGTTTTACAAGAGGGGGCAGATCCAGGACTAGGATTCCCATTAAATGATTTGCCTACTGGCGCAAGTGTTATTGTTACGTTTGAAGTATTAATTGATGAAATTCCCCAAGGAAATAATGTCGTAAATAATGCGAATGTAACTGGAGATTTCCTTGTAAATCCAACAGAGCCACCGATTACTGTAACAGTACCAAGTAATACTGTTATGACGGTCGTGAATTCTTCAGGGTTAAATGTAATGAAAAGTGTAAGTGCTACTGAAGCCGGTGTAGGAGATACGTTAACGTATACAGTTCGTATACAAAATAGTGGAACAGTAGCAGCAACAAATGTATCATTCCTTGATCCGATTCCAGTCGGAACCACTTTTGTAGCGAATAGTGTAACAATAAACGGGACACCTCAATCAGGTTTAAACCCAACAACTGGATTTCCACTTGCTAATATTCCAGTAGGAGGGATGGTAACAGTTACTTTCCAAGTGACAATCACGAGTGTACCACCAAATAGGGCGCTTCCGAATAATGCAAATGTAACTGCCGATTTTCAAGTAAGCCCGTTGCAGCCACCAATTACAATTGTAACAATTAGTAATACCGTTGTGACACGAGTGAATGTAGGATCAATTAATGTAATAAAAAGTGTAAATACACCACAAGCCGGTGTAGGAGATACGTTAACGTATACGATTCTTATTCAAAATACAGGAACTGTTCCTGCAACGAATATTGTTTTTCAAGATCCAATTCCATCTGGTACTGCGTTTGTAGCAAATAGTGTGACGATAAATGGAGTCGTACAGCAAGGCGCGGATCCTATGCTAGGTTTCCCGGTACCAAATATTCCGGTCGGGCAAACGGCTACGATTACGTTTCAAGTTACAGTGACGAGTGTTCCGAGCGGTGGAAATATAAGAAACCAATCGAACGTTACTGCAAGTTTTCTTATAAATCCAGCAAACCCTCCAATAACGACTGTTACAAATAGTAATTTTGTAGTGACGCAAGTAAACACAGCACAGTTAAATATACAAAAATCTTCATCTGTACAACAAGCAGCACTTGGAGAAACTTACACGTATTCTGTTGTCATTCGAAATAACGGTACAGTAACAGCAACGAATGTCTCTTTCCTTGATCCAATTGCTTTAGAAACAACTTTTGTAGCAAATAGTGTAACGATAAATGGAACGCCACAACCTGGATTTGACCCAAATGTTGGTTTCCCGCTTCCTAATATTGCAGCTGGAACATCATTGACAGTAACGTTCCAAGTTACGGTAGTTGCACCGTCTACACGTGGAGCAGTATTAAATACAGCATCTGCTACAGCCACTTTCTTATTAAATCCTTTACAGCCACCTGTAACAACAACGAATTCAAGTAATACAACGGTAGTTACAATACCGTTACCTCCTCCTGGTGAAGTAACTGCAACAAAAACAGTTGATGTTGCAACTGGGGCCGTTGGGGATGTATTAACGTATACTGTGCTCATTTCAAACGTAGGAATTATCTCTGTTACAGATGTGTTCTTCCAAGATGTCATACCAGAAGGAACGACGTTTGTTGACAATAGTGTAACGATAGGTGGAGTGCAGCAACTTGGTTTAAATCCAGAAATAGGATTTACAGTTACTCCATTATTAATCGCTGGTGGAAGTATTGAGGTCACATTCCAAGTGACGATTACAGAAATTCCAGATAATGAAGTCATATTAAATGATGCAGATGTTACATTTACTTCACAACCAAATCCGCAGGAACCACCGATTACGGAAACGATATTAACAAATTTAGTCGTTACGACAATTAATATAGCGTTTATTTTTCCATTGAAACTAGTAGATAAAGAAGTAGCGACGGTAGGGGAAATATTAACGTATGATGTATTGATTTTTAATTTCGGAACAGTGCCAGCGACGAATGTTCAATTTATCGATACTACTTCCGCGGGTGTAGCATTTGTACCAGGAAGTGTGAGCATAAACGGGGTACCAGCACCAGGATTAGATCCTTTCATTGGTTTTACAGTTCCAGATATACCTGTCGATGATTTTGTACTTGTCACATATCAGGAAGTGGTTACAAGCATACCAGAAGGTGGAACGATTGTTAATTTTGTAGACGTTACAGCTACATTTGCTGTAAGTGAAACAGAACCGCCTATTACGGAAACGACGACAAGTAATACGACATTAACGGAAATCAATGAGCCTGGTTTGAATGTTTTAAAATCAGTGAGTCAGCCGGTTGTTGCAGTAGGCGATACAATCACATATACAACAGTAGTTCAAAATACAGGAACAGTGCCAGCAACGAATGTTCAATATAGTGATGTATTACCTTCCTCTATAGCATTTGTGCCGAACAGTGTAACGATAGATGGTGTGTTACAAACTGGATTCAATCCGAATAACGGATTCCCGCTTCCAGATATAAATCCAGGTGAAAGTGTAGAAGTCATCTTCCAAGTAACCGTTGTTAGTGCGCCATCAAACGGAACAATTGCCAATACGGCAAATGTAACTGGAAGTTTTGTATTAGTACCAGGAGAACCACCAGTTATAGTAACAGAGCCGAGCAATACAACACTTACAACTGTAAATAGAGGGCAATTTAATGTTATTAAACAAGTAAATAGGGTTGCTACTCTCGTTGGAGATATATTAACGTATACGGTTCAAATAACGAATACAGGAACAGTAACAGCTAATGCTGTTCAGTTTGTTGATACCATTTCAGCAGGGGCGTCATTTGTACCAAATAGTGTAACGATAAATGGAGCCTCGCAACCAAACTTAAATCCAATTACTGGATTTGGAGTTGGAGATATACCGGTAGGTGAAACAGTTATAGTGACGTTTCAAGCGACAGTTACAAACATCCCGTCATCAGGAACAATTACGAACGTTGCAAATATAACAGGAAGCTTTACTTTAGTGCCAGGAGAGCCACCGGTTGTAGTAACAGAGCCGAGTAATACGACGATAACTAGAGTGAATAGAGGACGATTCAGCGTTATAAAATCTGTAAATAAAGAAGCTACACGATTAGGAGATACGTTAACTTATAGTGTGCAAGTTACAAATACAGGAACAGTAACAGCAACGAATGTTCAGTTTATCGATGTTCCATCACCTAGTTTAGAATTCGTTCCTGGAAGTGTACAAATAAATGGGATTCCGCAAGTAGGTTTAGATCCATTTGTAGGCTTTGCATTGCCTGATCTTGCAGTAGGGGATAGTGTATTAATTACATTTGAAGTAAATGTAATCGCAGTTCCGCCTTCTAGTAGCATTATGAATACAGCAAGAGTAACGGGTGATTTCGAATTGATTCCAGGAGAACCTCCGTCTACAATTACAAATTCAAGTAATACGACGGTTACGCCGGTAAATAGAGGCAGCTTAGATATGCTAAAAGAAGTAGACCATTCAGTTGTTGGTGTAGGAGAAACGGTAACGTATACTGTTCGTATATTAAATACTGGTACTGCTGATGCAATGAATGTTCAATTTATCGATGTGCTATCTCAGGAAGCTGATTTCGTTCCAAATAGTGTAACAATAAATGGGGTTCCGCAACCGGGGTTAAATCCGCAGATTGGATTTACGATACCTGATATACCAGTTGGTGAGACGGCACTTGTAACATATGAAGCTACGATTACAAGTTTTCCGGATGGTGGAACAGTAGTAAACGTTGCTGGAGCGTTAGCAGAATATATTTTAGTACCAGGAGAGCCGCCAGTTACAGTGATGGACACGAGCAATACAGTTATTGTAACGGTAAATACTGCAATCTTATTTGTTGCAAAAGGAGCAAACTTTGAAGTAGCGATGATAGGGGATGTTGTCACTTACGGAATCGCTGTTATAAATGATAGTACAGTTCCTGTGACCAATATTGTGTTAACAGATATCATTGATCCGAATACGCTATTTATAAATGGTACGGTAACGGTAAATGATGTACCTCTTCCATTCGCTAATCCGAATACTGGTATTCCGTTAGGTGATTTTCAGCCAAATGATGCAGCAATTATTAATTTCCAAGTTGTAATAACAGGAGGGCAAATAAATAATTTAGTTACAAATACTGCTACAGCGAATGGGCTCGCAACTGTAAATCCGAATGAGCCGCCAGTAGTAGTTGAAGGTGATAGTAATACAGTTGTTATCCCGTTTATTCCTCAAAATGTCTCAACGACAGTCGTAAAAACTGCAGATTTACAGGCAGCAACAATTGGAGATGTCATTACGTTTACGACAGTCATCACAAATACGGGTGATACTGTAATGCAAAATATTCGTTTTCAAGATATGTTAGATAGTAGTGTTCGATTTGTTCCTGGAAGTGTAACGGTCGATAATACGCCAGTGCCGAATGTAAGCCCGGCAGTAGGGTTTCTTATCGGAAGTTTAAATCCTGGTGAAGCAAGGACAGTTTCGTTCCAAGTAGCAGTACAGAGTGCGCCAAATGGTTCAGGAAATTATATAAATCAAGCGAATATTCGTTTTGAACATCAAGTAGGCACAGTATTGCCACCTGTTACACAAATAGTAGAAAGTAACATAGTTGTCATTCCATTTGTTCCAACGATTGAACAAATTTGTGAAACAAACTTTAATTGCTTAGATAAAATTCCATTTCAATGTTCTCCGTGTAATCATTTGCATGGACATAAAAAATAAAAACAGAAAGAGCATCCTGAAAAATAATTGGATGCTCTTTCTGTTTTAATCATATAGATTCATTTTCGGGTGAGGTGAAAAATTCGTCGATTTTGTCGGAGAGTAGTAATGGAATGGCTCCTTTTATAACAGAAATGTCCCAGTCCCACCATGCGAGATTCTCTAGTTTGTCAATCGTTTCTTGTGGGAAACGATATCGAACAAATTTTGCAGGATTACCAGCTACAATTGCATACGGGGGTACGTCTTTTGTAACAACGCTCCTGGCGCCGATAATGGCCCCGTTACCAATTGTAACACCAGATAAAATGCAGGATTGATAACCAATCCATACATCATTGCCGACTACGATATCACCTTTTGAAGAAGGGTGACCAGTAATATGTGCTCCTTCATCAAAAAGTGCATTAAATGGATAAGTTGTTATCCAGTCTGCACGATGTTCACCGCCAAGTATGAAAACGACTTCTTCTGCTAATGAACAAAACTTACCTATTTTTAATTTTGTTTCATCGTTCCAAGAAAAAATGGTTGGCCCTACTTTACTATAAGTATAATCACCAATATCATATTTATTATATTCAGGTTTTTGATTTAAATATAACATGCTTCTTCAGCCTCCTTTCTTAATTAAGTGATACGTATGGAATATTATATGCAAGATGTAGTAATGTGAACTGTATTAATAGGTGAAATGACCAAAAGGGAGTGGGATGTATGCGATACGAAATGGGTTTATATAATAAACCGTTTCAGTCAATTCAATCAGGAAAAAAAGTATATGAAGTACGCCTATACGATAAAAAAACGTCAACTAATAAACAAAGGCGATGAAATCGTATTTACGAATCTTACGACAACAGAAATGATGACGGTAAAAGTAACGGAAATAAAGCGATACGAGAGCTTTAAATCTATGTATGAACAAATTGATAAAAAATTATTGGATTGTGAAAATGATAGTTTAGAGGAAATGTTAGAAAGTACATACAAAATATATACGAAAGAACAAGAAAAAGAGTGGGGAACAGTCGCGATTCGTATTGAGGAAATAAAATGATAAGAAATCGCGGGGCGGCTATCATTGTACAGGAAGGGAAAATCGCTCTTATAAAACGTATTCGAGAAGAGGAAACATATTATGTTTTTCCTGGCGGAGGGATTGAGGAAGGTGAAACGCCTGAAGAGGCAACGAAAAGAGAGGTATACGAAGAATTAGGGGTACATATACAAGTGGAGCACCTTATTGCAAAGGTAAAATATAAAGGAAATGAATATTATTATGGTGCCTATATTACTGGCGGAGTGTTTGAAAGTGGAACAGCTGAGGAATTTCAGCGGGAAGATAGAGGAAGTTATATTCCGTTATGGCTACCGATAAACGAGTTGGAAAAAGTGAATATAAAACCTTATGAAGTGGTCGGAAATATATTTAATCATTATAAAATATAACGTCTGACAACATACAAAAAAAACCATTGACATAGGCCTCTGATTTAAGTATTGTATTCGAGTATGTTTATAATCAGGAGGTTTATATGAGCAATCAAACTACTACACATCATGTGAAAATGACAACAGCGGATCCATCTGGAATTGGTCTATTTGGATTAGCGATGGTAACACTTGTAGCATCATCTCAAAAGTTAGGCTTAACAGATGGCGTTTCACTTGTATTACCATGGGCAATCTTTTTAGGAGGATTTGCACAAATCTTTGCTTGCATTCACGATGCAAAGCATAACAATACATTCGGTACGACAGCATTTGGTGCGTACGGCCTATTTTGGTTAGGTGTTGGAATGACTTGGTTAATTCAACTTGGAGTATTTGGCGAAAAATTAGCACAAGCTGCAGATTCAAAACAGCTTGGTGTAGCCTTTATCGGATATTTGATTTTCACAATCTTTATGACGATTGGTGCAATGGAAACACATAAAGTATTATTTATGATCTTCGTCCTTATTGATTTCTTATTTATTGGTCTTTCATTAAGTACTTTAGGTGTTATGCCGCACGCAATGCATAATTTAGCAGCATATTCTGAACTTCTTATTTCATTATTATCTTTCTATGGTTCAGCAGCAGCAGTGTTAAATACACACTTCGGAAAAGTTGTTTTACCAGTAGGAAAGCCTTTTGGTATTTTTAAAAAGTAATAAAAAAGCACAGATGATTGTATAGTCATCTGTGCTTTTTTTATTTATTGATAGCTATAGCGGTCGTACTTGTTAATTCAGAAATTTTTTGAGAGCTCGCAGAATTACCGTCTATTGTTACATGAACTTGTTGCTTAGGGTTCGCTTTAACTACCCATGCGTTTGGTAAATAGCGTGATTTATGAGATAAGGTGGAAGGGATATTTAAAATATCTCCCATTGCATATAATGTTGCTGATGATCCACCGTCCATTGCCATCGCATTGACAGCACCTTTTTCATAAAGAATATCTTGACAATCTCTCAAGGAAGCACCAATGCTGTGAGGTTGTCTACCATCAATGACGAAAAACATAATCGAGCCATCTTTTTTCTGGGCCATAATACTTCGAGGGCCATATCCTCAACCACCATCATTTGTAATCATTTTTTCTCCATTTACAATTAGCTGAGGCATAAATCCAGCAGCGGAAACAACATTTTTATTTAACAATTGGCTAGCAGAAAACTCCCCAGAAACCATTTGTCCATATTTTGTAATACCACTAGTGAGGGTAGGGGTATTAATATCCTTCGGAGTGTTTATAACTTTACCGTTTTCAATAACAATACCGATTCCAGTTTTACCACCACCATGCCCGGTTTCATCCCAAAATCCACTGGCATTGACAGCGGCAACTGCATGGTTTCGCTTTGCCATTACGTATATTTTTTCTCCGACGTCTTTACCTTCTGAACCTTGCTGGGTAACAAGTTTTACGTTGAATGGATTACTAATTGTCATTAATTTCCCTTCAAAAAAATGGTCATTATATTTTTTCTTTATTGTTTCAATAGAAACATTTAGTGGTAAATCTTTTCGTCTTTCTAACTCTTTTTTTGAAAGTTTAGAAGTTAAAAATTCACTATTTTTCCATTTTGGATTTGTGATGGATTGATAAATATCATTTAATTCTTTATCAGACAATAACGTGAATTTTGCATATTGAGGATGCTGAGAAGTCAAAATACTCTCGGCGGCGATAACACGTAAATTATGACCGTATGCAGTACCGAATAAAATAATAGCAGCTCCTATTAGTAAGAATATTGTTAAAAGGGAGGTTGCTTTTAAAAATCTAATAAAATACTTTCTCATCATAAGGACTCCTCTTTCTGTAAAGTGAACAGTTGATTAATGATTGAGCATGATACAAACACATTTTTTATTTGAAATAAGTAATGTGAAATGATGATAATACAATAATGTTTGAAGATAGATTTGGCAATAGTTGAATATGAATGTAGATGTTTAAAATGAAATATAAATAGTCAGATGTGAAATGTAAATAAAAGTAGAAAAATCAATTGAAATTGATTCTCATTATTAATATAATGAGAATGAGAATCATTTATTGTTAGAGGGGGATGCCAAAGTGGCAAAAATTTTAATAGCTTATGCAAGTATGTCAGGAAATACAGAGAGTATTGCTGATTTAATTAAAGTTAGTTTAGATGCTTTTGATCATGAAGTAGTATTGCAAGAGATGGAAGGCATGGATGCTGAAGAATTATTAGCTTATGATGGAATCATTTTAGGATCTTATACGTGGGGCGATGGTGAATTACCATTTGAAGCGGAAGATTTTCATGAGGACTTAGAAAATATAGATTTAGCTGGGAAAAAGGTAGCGGTATTCGGATCAGGTGATACGGCGTATGAACTGTTTTGTGAAGCGGTAACGATATTTGAAGAACGCCTTGTAGAACGAGGTGCAGAGCTTGTACAAGAAGGGCTGAAAATTGAATTAGCTCCAGAAGATGAAGAGGATGTTGAAAAATGCAGTAATTTTGCAATTGCATTTGCTGAGAAGTTCTAAGAATGGGAGTGTCAACGTGGAGACAATGTTAAGTGCAACTGCTATTACAAAGTTAAGAGATGGAAAACTGTTGTTAGCTACTACATATAATGGCTTATTTGTTGAACAAGACGGAGAATGGAAACGAATTTTAAATGGTTTTCAAAAACGAATTAGGGATTTACATAGCGAAGATAATGTAGTTTATGGTGTAGGTGACGAAGGGATTTTTATTCGTAGTATGAATGGTGGAGAGAACTGGACAATTCAGCGTTTTCCAACAAAAGCAACGAGTTGGAATGTATGTAGCAATGTACAAGGAACTGTCATTGCTCATGGAGAAAAAACGCTGTATCTTTCTAATAATTTCGGTTCGACATGGGAGACTATTCATCCGTTTCTTGAGTATGGCAGTGCGGCACCGTCTATTCGATCATTATTTTTATATAAACATTACTTATTTATTGGTACGAAAATACATGCTAAGTATGGTGGTGTTTGGCTCTTTGATTTGAAGACACGTAAATTAAAGAGGATTAAAATTGCGATGAATCAAATGATCTCTGCGTTGACTTTACACAATTCTTATTTAGTAGCGGCAAGTGGATCGTGCAAGGGAGTTAGCGGGAATATTTCTTATTGTAAAATAGATGAAAGTATTGCAAGTGAAAAAATATATTGGCATACATGTCAAAGTGAGCAGAAAGCAAGTAGCTATTTAGACTTAAGTGTAGACCAACATGTCTTATATACAACTTCAACGCAAAATAAGGCGGGTATTAGTAGTGTGTGCCGTGTACTTCTTGACGAAGGTATTGTTACAGTATGTGATTCAGTTAAAGGGCACGGATGGCGCATTGTTAATCAAAAAGATGGTTATGTAGTAGCTGGATCAGGTGAATTAAAAGCAATGCAGTGGGAACAAAAAATAATTTGAGAAAAAAACTTTACTTTTATTATATTGATATGATATAGTATGTTTAAACCATTTTACTTTTAATAATATAGAGATTTAAATGAGCTGTAACTTCCGAGGAGGATAGCAATGTTAAATCTCCTCAGGGGTTGCAGTTTTTTAATATCTGGCTTATTATTGTAAGGTGGTTGAAAATGAATATGTACATATAGGTACATTGTAGGAGGATTTTTTTCATGCAAAACGGTAAAGTAAAATGGTTTAACTCAGAAAAAGGTTTCGGTTTCATCGAAGTTGAAGGCGGAGAAGACGTATTCGTTCATTTCTCAGCTATCCAAGGCGAAGGCTTCAAAACTTTAGAAGAAGGTCAAGAAGTTACTTTCGAAGTAGAACAAGGTAACCGTGGACCTCAAGCTACTAACGTAAACAAGAAGTAATTTTTGAAAAAAGAAGGGCTCGCCCTTCTTTTTTTTGCATTTTTATAGATGTCCTCCTACTTACATATCATAATAAGACTGAATTTTCATTTATTTATTCGTAGTATTTTTGTATAAAGTACATGAATAAATAAATACTGAAAATAAAGTGTTTGTGTGAAAAGGAATTTAGAAAGAGGTAAATAAATTGAAAAACGCTACACATTTTATTGTGTTTGATATTGAGAGGAATTTCAGACCGTATAAATCAGAAGATCCGTCAGAAATAGTTGATATCGGAGCTGTAAAAATAGAAATAGGTACAATGAAGATAATTGAAGAATTTTCAGAGTTAGTAAAACCAAGTGCAAGATTAACTCGTCATACAACAAAATTAACCGGTATTACAAAGAAAGATTTAATGGATGTAGAAAAATTCCCTCAAATTATAGAGAAATTTATTCAGTTCATCGGCGAAGGTTCTATATTTGTTTCATGGGGAAAAGAAGATTATCGCTTTCTATCTCATGATTGTACATTACATGATGTTGAATGCCCAAGTATAGAAAAAGAAAGTAGAATTGATTTGCAAAAATTTGTTTTCCAAGCATATGAGGAATTGTTTGAACATACGCCAAGTTTACAATTTGCGGTAGAACAGCTCGCTTTAATGTGGGAAGGGAAACAGCATCGTGCTTTAGCAGATGCCGAAAATACAGCAAATATACTTCTTAAAGTGTATAGCGAGAGAGATATTAATAAGCGATACAAAAGACATGGTGAACTTGAACTTGTAAAAAACGGAAAACTAACAGAAAAAGCGAAAAAAAAGATGCGAAAATGGGTGTTTAAAGAACTAAAGAAAAATACAGAACGCCCTTATCAATGGAGTACATTTGAAAGTAGCGACACGTGGGAAAGTATAACGGAAAGATATTATATAAGTGAAAATACAGTAGAACTCCTGAAAAAACATTTGCTTACGGCAGTGAGAAAAGCGGAGCGGCAGATTAGGTATTTGGCTGAGATGGAGGAGAATGTAGAGGTTAAATGACATTCTCCTCTATTTCTAGCTACATAAATTTAACATCATTATACTGATGGATGAATAAAGTATTCATATTAAATAGGAATTGATTTGTTGTGATTGGGCCATTATAATTGCTTTGAAAATTAAGGGGTGGTAAGAATTTTTAAATACATTCATAAAATTAGAGCCCATAGAAATGAAAGAGGATAGAGTTAAATGGAAGCAATCTTTAACATTGTAACAGTTGTAGTTTTGGGGATAATATTTACCACGCTATCAGCAGTAATTATACTTCCTTTCATAGCAAAGAAGAAGAATTGGAAAAAGCTTAATATATCTTTAAAGCGTGGTGTATTAAAGATTAAAATCGAAGAGTAAAATATGAGTTTTATACAAGGGAGGTGTGATAGTGATAGACTTGGATATTAAAGACGTCACCGTACAGATGGAATTAAACGGTGTCTTTTGGAATGAGGATGGGGTTGCTGAAATGACGGTGACTACAAAAGCTGAGCATTCTTTTCTTCTTCGTTTAGTAGTTGACTTAAAAAGTAAAACTATTAGGGCGACAAGTGCCGACATAGTGAATGGATTCTGCCCTCTGTGCAAACAGAAAAGGGACGAATGTAGTGAACTTAATGACTTGCAAAACAAAATGGATATTTTAGAAGAAGCCTATGATTGGGTGAGAGAGCATCCAGAATATCGTTTTCAATTATCTTTTTACGAGTATAATAAATTTGAGGTAGTGAAGTGAAGTTTTCATTTTACCAACATATATAGTGACTACTCTAATGGAAATACGCTTGTACAACAAGGAAGGAATTTACTTGATTCTGCGACAATTGATATCTTGGATCAATAATAATTTTTAAAAATAAGCATGTTTTTGTTATAAATCAGGAAAAACGATTCTATTAAGAATCGTTTTTTAATATAAACATCAACTAAGCTCAAAATAAAAGAGCGCTTATTAAAAGCGCCCAGTAAAGACAGATATATGGAAGGATTTATTCAATCCCGTTCGGATCATAAGAATACTGTTGCTTATTCTCAATTCGCTCAATCACATCTTGCAGCTCATCTGGCTTCAGAAACTCAATAGGAGAGAAGCCCTTTTCAAACGTAAGTGTGTCTGCTTCAATCATAAGTACATATCGGTCATTTACCTTCGCAATATGTATTTGATCCCCGAAATCAGCAAGTAACGCCTTCACAGAGATATGATCTGCTTTTAGTTTTAATTCCACTTCAGGAGCGTGCTCGACGATTTGGGCAGTTGCTTCCATTACTTCTTCGGTTGAAAATTGTTCCATAATTTCGCGTTTCGGACTGGCAGCCCATACTTCCATCGCTTGGTCGAATTGTTCGCGTTCTTCCGTACCTTCTTCAAATACATCTTCAATTTGGTCGTATACCATGTCCATTACCTGTGTTTTCATAATTTCAGGCATAGAGCGTTCATATTCGACGAATTTTAAGAAGTCTTCAAAGTAGCGGGCATGTGATGCTTGGTGTATTTTTAGTTCGCCTACTTCAACCATACCTTCTTCAGGCATGTATGGATACTGGATAGATTTCATATTCTTTGTTGTGATGGCCATTTCAACGTTACGAATCAGTGTTGATTCATCAGAAATAGAAGCAACCTTTGGTTCGAAGTCGCATTTCATTACGAATACGAATGGGTCATCAAAGTATTTGCGTAGTTTTGCCTGAGCAATTAAAAATACACCACCGCGTACAGCGCTTGTGTCAAGATATGTATAAACGAGAGGTTCGCTCATATCTTTAAAGTTGTCCTTTGTTTCTGCAAAGCGAATACGATTAAAAAGGTTGTAATGAGGGTTTGAATCAAGTTCGTGCCCCTCCTCTACAATAAAGCGACCAATTTTTGTTGGGGCTTGTTCTGTTTTTGCATGACGTTCTACTTTTCGCTTCGATATTTTTAATAACTCACCATTCAAAAATTCTTTTAAGGAGCTATCTTCATATTCTTCAGCGTCTAAAGTTTGAAAATGTTTGTAGCGTTTATCAACTGCTTCACCTTTTCCTTCTACTTGTACAACATAAAAGGAAAGATAATTTATTTCAAAATCCATATTTATCACCTTGTTTCATTTCATTAACTCTTATCAGTATAGAGATGGAAAAAACTTTCGTCAATTTATATAAGGAAGGGGGAGCCCCTTCCTTATATAAATTTTATTTTTCCGATTAAAATCCGTCTTCTAATGCTGCGAATGGAATGTTTAGTCTGTTTTCTACCGTGCGTAAACGTTGGTTTAAGCGGTTTAGTCTACGTGTATGGCGCTCAACTGTATTTTCTAGTTGACGTACTCTTTGTTCAAGCTCATTTACGCGTCTTTCTAATTGACGATTTCCAGTGCCAGGAAAAGAGATTGGAAGTTGGAATTGTCTATTTTGGTCATATGGATTCGTTTGCTCTGCTTGATCTATATAAGATTGATATTGTGCTTGTAAGTCATACTGTGGTTGTTGGTATGCATATTGATTATATGGATCATATGGATTGTAGGGATACATAATAACATCCTCCATTTCTTTAAAATAGGTTGAATTCACCATAATGTATGTGCAAAAGCGGAGCGGTGGCACGGCAAATACCTATTTATGTTGATGAGATTTCTCTTTATCCCGCATTAACGGGCAGTAAGACCCCCACTGATTAAAGTTTCACTTTATAAAAAATAGCTTGAAGGTTTTTGATTTGAATTTCTTTTGCTTAATGGTATATACTGGATAAAGGGGAGAGTTTACATAAAAGTTACAATTCTATCAAACTCAAACTTTTATGTAAATATGTATAGACATTTATAAAAGAAAAGAGTAATTTATATAGAGTGAAAAATAACTTGTAACATTTTATAAACATATTGTAAAATGATTGTAACAAAACATACATAAAAATGAAATAAATACATAATAGTGATGTTGGGGAAAGGGAGAGAGTATATTGTTCCGTAAAGTAAAGGGTATATTAGTTGGGGTGTTATGTGTAGCTGTAGTGAGTGGCTGTGGTGCAAAAGTAAGTGATGTTGCATTGGTAAGTGATATTGGTGGGTACACTGTAGAGGCTAAAGCAGAAGTGCAGGATACTATTAGTTTAGTTGATGGCCGAACTGGTACTGAAGTGAAAAAATTAGATTTATCTGGTTTAGGCTATTTCGAAGATGAAGCGAAATTTAAAAAGTCTGTAACAAAGGTTGTTGGTGAGGTTGGAAAAAGCGTCGACAAAAAAATGGTTCCTTCACGTATAGCACCTGATGGAAGTTGGCAAGAAGGAAAACCTTCTTATGAATTAATGGAAAAAGAATTAGTAGATAAATTGTTAAATGTTGGTATGTGGGATGCTACGTATCAGTTGCCGATCGTGGAGAAAAAACCAGTCGCAACATTAAGTGATGCGCAAGGAAATGGTACGGTAATTGGTAGATATGAAACGAACTTAGGTGGTTCAACAGGTGGCCGTATTGAGAATATTCGTTTGTCAGCAGCGAGCATAAATGGAGTTGTGTTAGCAAAAGGAGACCGTTTCTCTTTTAATTCATTAATCGGTGATACAACACCAGATAAAGGATATCAATTAGGGAAAGAAATAGTTGATGGTAAATTAGTAGATGGATATGGCGGTGGTGTTTGTCAAACATCTTCAACTTTATACAATGCAGCAGATCAAGCTGGCCTGAAAATGGTGGAGAGAACTACACATTCTAAAACGGTAGGTTATGTTCCACAAGGAAGAGATGCTACAATTGCATATCCATATTTAGATTTAGTATTTGAAAATACGAATGATGCACCTGTGAAGCTTTATATGGGCATTCAGGGTGGAAAGCTAGTTGCTGAAGTACATAAAATGAGATAAGTATAATACCTTTATAAAAAAGCCATTATTTCTAAGTTTGATAGAATTAATGGCTTTTTTGTGCAATCAATATTACACCTCAAGATATAATGAACAGGAGGAAATTTAATAGGAGTAAGACAGTCTAAAAAAAGCATTAAATTTAATTCGTAGTTTTCTTATTGACATTATTAGTAATGGGGTGTATTCTTCATAATAACAACTAAATAAATGGAAAAATTTATTGGTTTTCTTATCAAGAGAGATGGAGGGACTGGCCCGATGAAATCTCAGCAACAGGCTGTATCAAAGTACTGTGCTAACTCCAGCGAACGCAATAGGCGTTTGAAAGATGAGGAGAAATGGATTCACATTTAACTCTTCTTATATGCGTAAGAAGAGTTTTTTGTTTAGAGAGAGGGGATAGAGTGAAGTTTGATGTAACGTATTTTTTAGAAAGTTTTCCGCAATTATTTAAATATGTATATATAACTTTAGGGATTACTGTAGTTTCAATGATTATTTCCTTCGTTATAGGGATCGGCTTGGCGATCATAACGAAAAATAAAACGAAATATTTATATTCAATTGCAAGAGTGTATATCTCTTTCTTTAGAGGAACCCCGTTATTAGTTCAATTGTTTGTTTTATATTTCGGATTACCACAAATCTTTCCGACATTTACAGTGCTTACAGCTATGCAAGCAACTTTAATTGGCCTAAGTTTAAATAATGCTGCTTATTTATCAGAGATTATTCGAGGTTCATTAAATGCTGTGGAATCAGGGCAAATGGATGCCTGTTTATCAGTTGGAATGACAAAGGCGCAAGCGATGCGACAAATTATTTTTCCGCAAGCTATTCGTGTCGCAGTACCGTCACTTGGAAATAATTTTGTTGGATTGTTAAAAGAATCTTCGTTATCTTTTGCACTTGGGGTGGCTGAAATTTTAGCACAAGCGAAAATGCTAGCGGCACAATCATATCGTTATATGGAAAGTTATTTAGCGGTAGCGATAGTATATTGGATTATTACAATCGTAATTAGCTGGGGACAGAAAAAGTTAGAAAAGAAACTGGATGCACCATATTTGTAACAGAAATGAGGTGATATATATGATTGAGATAAGAGATTTGTATAAGTCTTACAAACATAATGAAGTACTAAAAGGAATTTCACTTACTGTAAATAAGGGAGAAGTAGTAGTCATTATTGGACCTTCTGGTTCGGGTAAATCGACATTATTAAGGTGTTTAAACTTATTAGAACAACCGAATGATGGCAGTATTAGAATTGAAGATTTAGAGATTTATGCGAAGAGACTTTATAAAAAAGAAATAATACAATTGCGTCAAAAAACGGCAATGGTTTTTCAAAATTATAATTTATTTAAAAATAAAACAGCATTGCAAAATATTACAACGGCATTAACGGTTGTACAGAAAAAAAGTGAAGAAGAGGCAAAGGGAATATCGAGAAAAATATTAAAACAAGTAGGCTTAGCTGATAAAGAAGATTTTTATCCAACAATGTTATCAGGAGGGCAACAGCAAAGGATAGGTATTGCTAGGGCAATGGCTTTAAATCCCGCAGTATTATTGTTTGATGAACCGACTTCCGCACTTGATCCAGAATTGGTGAATGAGGTATTGCAAGTTATTAAAGACTTGGCAAGACAGCACATAACGATGGTTGTTGTTACACATGAAATGAATTTTGCAAAAGAGGTGGCGGATCGCGTTATATTTATGGCTGATGGCATTATTGTAGAGCAGGGAACACCAGAAGAAATTTTCCGAAACCCACAAAATGAACGTACGAAAAAGTTTTTACGACAATTGAATGCTTCAGAAGAAGGCAATCATTTCGTTATTTAGGAGGAAGAATTGTGAGGAAATCATCATTATTACTAACATTAGCATTAACAGTATCAGTTGGAGTTTTATCAGCTTGTGGTTCAAATACAGCAAGCGAAACAACAAATGAAAAAGTAGTAAAAGTTGGGACATCTGCAGGTCGTAGTCCATTTATTTTTAAAGAAGGTGAGAAAGTAAAAGGCTTTGATGCTGAAATTATTGAAGCGGCTGCTAAAAAGGCTGGGTATAAAGTAGAATGGAATGTTTCTGATTTTGAGGGATTATTTGGCTTATTAGATTCAGGACGAATTGATACAATTGCAAATGAACTATCAGTTTCTCCGGAAAGAAAAAAGAAATATGATTTTTCAATTCCGTACGTGTATTCTGGTTCTGTATTCGCGGTGAAGAAAGATAATCATACCATTAAATCGCTAGAAGATTTAAAAGGTAAGACTGTAGGTGTCGGGCTTGGTACAGCTGGAGAGCAAGAATTAAAAGCATTAAATAAAAATAATGCTTTTACAATTAAAACGTTCTCAGAGGATCCGACAGCGGAATTGAATGAAGTAGGACTTGGACGCGTCGATGCCTATTATAATGATAAAGTTCAAGTAGAAACAACTATAACAAAGGCGAAATTGGACAACGTCAAAATAGGATTTGGTCCACTTGAATGGGGAGAGATTGCATTTCCATTTGCAAAAAAGAGTGAAAAGTTAGAAGATATAAATAAAGCGTTGAAAGAATTAGAGCAAGATGGCACATTAAGTGATATATCGAAAAAATGGCTAAAAGTTGATGCTACGAAAAAACAAAATTAAGGTGTATTCGTTGAATGGAGTTATCGCCTATCAACTGATATAAAAAATTAAAGGAAACTAGAGAGGAAGTTATTCATGGTACAAATTCATCCGAAAACACGTATTGGTCATGTTGAATTTAAAGTGAAAGATTTAGAGCGTCAAATTGCTTTTTATGAAAATGTTGTAGGCTTAGAGGTAATTAAGCAAGAGGGAAATAAAGCATATTTATCTGGAAAAGGTGGAAAGAACGCGTTACTTGTTCTTGAAAAGTTAGAGGACGGGGTACTGCAAGAACCGCGTACGACTGGTATATATCATGTAGCCTTTTTAGTTCCGACTCGTGAAGCTTTTGCTTCTGCGCTATTTGGGGTTCTTCGTAATAAGAATGTAATTGACAGCCCGGCTGAGCAAGAAGGGCGTTATACATATTCAAATGAAATTTTACCAATTTCAAGGTTTAATAGTGCAAGTGATCATACGTATAGCGAAGCTTTTTATTTGCAAGATTTAGAGGGGAATGGTATTGAAATTTATGTAGACCGTCCGCGCGATCAATGGGGAGAAGGGCCAGGAGGAAGTACACCACTTGATTTAAAAGAATTGGCAACACTCGTTGATTATGAGTTTGCTGGTTTGCCTGCTAATACTGTCGTTGGGCACGTACATTTACGAATAGCTGATGTAGAGAAATCACATGAATTTTATGTGGAAACAGTAGGTTTTGAAGTACAACAGCGTGAAGAGGATTGCTTATTTATTTCAGCAGGGGGATACCATCACCATATTGGTGCAAATACGTGGAACGGAGTAAACAATCCACACCCACCAGTACATGCAACTGGACTAAAGGTATATGCGATTGTACTACCGCATAAAGAAGCGTTAGATGAAGTGAAAGAAAGATTAATAGAAAAACAACATGAAATAAATGAAACTACAAATGGGTTTGCGGTGGTAGATCCAAGTGGTATTACAGTGCAGTTTGAAATAGAAGCAGTGTAAAAGAAGCGAGAAAGTGTATAATCACTTTCTCGCTTCTTTGTGATCATTCATAGCTCAATCCAATATCTTCTTACTATATTCCCATCTTCCTCAGTGAAATCATCATCACGAATCCCGCCGTTATGTAAAATTGTTTTTTCAGAAGCGGTATTCACTGCGTCGCAAACGACAAGTACTTTCGTGATGTTTAATTCCTTCGTTTTTTCTAATGATAATGCTAGTAACTTCGTAGCATAACCTTTTCTTCTTTCAGAAGGGCGAATGCCATAACCGATATGACCGCCAGCGTTAAATAAATGTTCGGTTAAACTATGACGTATATTAACAGCTCCCGCAATTTTATTTTCATCTGTAACAAGCCAATATGTAGAGTCTGGTACCCAAGTTTCAGGGATATTTATTCCGTTATGCGCATCGAGAAGTTCTTGAACCATAGCTGGGAAGTTGGCAGGATTTTTTGAGATAACCCACGGGATCATTGTTTCATCGCTATCTTTCCATTCGTTATAGAAATCTAAGTATTCTTCTTGTAAATCAGTAGTAGGTGTAAGTAACGAGACGTTCATTGTTAGTAAGCTCCTTTATTTATGTAGTTTTTATAAAAAAATATGACACAAAATGAAAGCGTTTTCTAAACTTTCTCAACCTAATTTCATGTAATTCACCTTTGTTTTTTTAGAAAATTAGTAGAGGTTTAAAATTAGAAGTTATTTATTTTATGTTAATATTTAAAATATTAACATAAAACGGTCGGAGTATTAAGTTTATTTTAGTGGTATTCTTTCGTATCGATAAATGGATGTTTGTGATAATTTTTGTTTTATCTATCTATAATGAATGAAAGGGGGAAGTGCCCGTGAGTGTAGATTTTGATTTTATTATACGAATCGGTGTTGCTGGCTTGTTAGGAGCAATGATTGGTATTGAAAGAGAAATTCGATCGAAAGAAGCTGGATTAAAGACTCATTTCCTCGTAGCGGTAGGTAGTGCTTTAATAATGGTCGTTTCGAAATATGCTTTTTCAGATATTATGAATGAAGAACATATGGCTCTTGATCCGAGCCGTATTGCAGCACAAGTCGTTAGTGGAGTTGGCTTTTTAGGTGCAGGCACAATTATTATTCAAAAGCAGGCGGTGAAAGGATTAACGACAGCGGCTGGTTTATGGGCCACAGCAGGAATTGGATTAGCAATTGGGGCTGGCATGTATGTAGTAGGGATTGGAGCGACGATTCTCGTTTTAATTGGTTTAGAAATTGTAAGTCGTATTTTTAAAGTGCAATTTTTATTTCCACAAAATATAACAGTGCAAATGTTTGTAAATAAACATGAAGCGGTACAACAAATATTAGAAACACTACAAGTGAAAGGCATCCCAATACTCTCATATGAGGTGGAAGCTTCACAGCAAGGTACAGAAACTGTTTATAAGGTAGGGATGCAACTGAAAAATATATCGTCAGAAGAAAAGAATGAGTTTATTCAGCATATGCAAACATTACCGGAAGTTACGTTTATAAAGTTAAAATCATAGTGTTGAAAACGAGGATAGATGTAGCAGGAATTTTGCTATTATCTATCTTTTTTGATATAAAATGCACGGAAAGTCAAGCGTTAATTTTACATGAAATGAATATATGTGTGAACGTTACCTTATTTTTTCTCAATACAGGACAAAAAGTAAAAATAGTAAAATAATGGAGCGGGACACTAAAAATGTAAGGTAGGGGAGAGCATGAAAGGCTATTCAAAGAAAATGTTAGTAGGGGTAAGTTTTGCTAGTTTAATGTTAGGGAGTTTTCAAGGGGGCAGTTTGGCAGAAGATACTAAGGGAGAGCAAGTTTCTTATCGAAATGTGCTCAAAATGGAGCCAGTAGGTGTACAACTACCAGTACAAGAATTAGCTCATTCATCGAAAGTGCTCGAAAGCAAGTCTTTTGAGAAAAGGCTACAATTTGCCGATTTATCACAAAGACCACCTGAGGTGAAAAAAGAAAGTAAGCAATTAGCTGTAGCGAAAACTTATACAATTGCTGAATTAAATCAATTAAGCAATCAGCAGTTAGTAGATTTACTTGTAACAATTGATTGGGAGCAAATTACGGGGCTATTTCAGTTTAATACAGACAGTCTAGCATTCTATCAAAATGATAGTAGGATGCAGGCGATTATTGATAAATTGAAACAGCAAGGACAAGCCTATACGAAGGATGATTCAAAAGGGATTGAGACATTAGTGGAGGTATTACGTTCAGGATTTTATTTAGGATTTTATAATTCGGAACTTAGTAAATTAAATGAACGGAGTTATCATGATAAATGCTTACCTGCATTAAAAGCGATAGCTAACAATTCAAATTTCAAGCTGGGTACATTAGAGCAAAATAGAGTGGTATCATCATACGGAAAGTTAATAGGAAACGCTTCGAGTGATGTGGAAACGATAACATCAGCTGCAAAAATTTTTAAACAATATAATGATAATTTTTCTACATTAGTAGATAATCTTTCAGCTGGAAATGCTATTTACGATATTATGCAAGGTGTTGACTACGACATTCAATCGTATTTGTACGATACGAGGAAAGCACCGAAAGATACAGTATGGTATCAGAAAATAGATAGTTATATTAATGAATTAAGTCGTTTTGCATTAATGGGAACGATTACAGCAAAAAACGGTTGGCTTATTAATAATGGCATTTATTATACAGGTAGACTCGGTACGTTCCATAGTACAGGAACGAAAGGATTACAAGTTGTAACAGATGCGATGAAAATTTATCCGTATTTAGGGGAGCAATATTTCGTAGCTGCTGAGCAAATCGCAACGAATTATGGCGGAAAAGATGCAAATGGTAAAGTGGTGAATTTAGATCAAATAAGAGAAGATGGAAAGAAAAAATATTTGCCAAAAACCTATACGTTTGATGATGGGGCAATTGTTTTAAAAGCTGGAGATAAAGTGACAGAAGAAAAAGTAAAACGTTTATATTGGGCGGCAAAAGAAGTGAAGGCACAATTCCATCGTACGGTTGAAAGTGATCAACCTTTAGAAAAAGGAAATCCTGATGATGTATTAACAATGGTTATTTATAATAGCCCAGCAGAATATCAATTTAATCGTCAATTGTACGGATATGAAACGAATAACGGTGGTCTTTATATAGAAGGAACAGGTACGTTCTTTACTTATGAGCGTAAGCCAGAAGAAAGTATTTATAGTTTAGAAGAATTATTCCGACACGAGTTCACACATTATTTACAAGGTAGATATGAAGTACCAGGTTTATGGGGACAAGGAAAAATATATGAAAATGAAAGATTATCTTGGTTTGAAGAAGGGAATGCTGAATTTTTTGCAGGGGCAACGAGAACGGATAATGTTGTACCGAGAAAGAGTATTATAGGAGGATTATCTTCAAATCCAGCAGAGCGTTATACGGCAGAGCGAACGTTAAATACAAAGTATGGAACGTGGGATTTCTATAATTATTCCTTTGCTTTACAATCTTATATGTACAATAAGAGATATGATATGTTTGATAAAATACATGATCTTATTAGGAAAAATGATGTAACAGCATATGATGCATATCGCTCTACATTAAGTAAAGATGCGAATTTAAATAAAGAATATCAAGACTATATGCAAATGCTAGTTGATAATCGTGAGAAATATGACGTGCCATTAGTATCAGACGATTATTTAGCAAATCATGCACCGAAACCAGTTTCAGATATTGCGGCAGAAATAACGGCGGAAGCAAAATTGAAAAATGTATCAGTGAAGAAAAATAAATCACAGTTCTTTAATACATTCACACTACAAGGAACATATACAGGAACTGCAGCAAAAGGAGAATATGAAGACTGGAAAACAATTACACAAAACGTTAATGATACGTTAAAACGTTTAAGTGCAAAAGAATGGACAGGTTATAAAACAGTAACAGCATACTTCGTAAATTATCGCGTGAATGCATCAGGACAATTTGAATATGATGTTGTGTTCCACGGTATTAATACAGAAGAAGGTGCAGAGAATAAAGCGCCAGTTGCGGTTATAAACGGTCCGTATAGTGGAAATGTAAATGAAGCAATTTCATTTAAAAGCGACGGATCAAAAGATGAAGACGGGAAAATTATTTCATATAAATGGGAGTTTGGAGACGGTACTGTAAGTAATGAGCAAAATCCAACTCACGTATATATAAAAGAAGGAACGTATACGGCGAAATTAACAGTAACAGACGATAAAGGAGCAACTAATACTGCTACAGCGACTGTAACTGTTCAAAAGAAAGAAGATAACAGTGTAGAAAAAGAACCGAATAACTCATTCCAAACAGCAAACAAACTGCAGTTAAATCAAGTCTTACGTGCTAGTTTAGGAAATGGCGATACAAGTGATTTCTTTGAAATTAATGTGGAGACTGCTAAAAACCTTCAAATTAACGTAACGAATGAAAATAATATCGGAATGAACTGGGTACTTTATTCTGAAGCAGATTTAAATAATTATGTTACGTATGCTCAGCAGCAAGGGAATAAACTATTAGGTAGTTACTACACGTATCCAGGGAAGTATTATTTACATGTGTATCAGTATGGCGGGGGGACAGGGAATTATACGGTGGAAGTGAAGTAGTAAAAAGGGAGTTGTCTTTTTCAATGAATGGCACAAGGTCTGTACTTTAATGGAAAAACAACTGTAGGAAATGTCTATAATGATAATAACAAATTAAGTGTCGAGAGATGTTATATTTACATTAAACAAATCTAATCAGTAAATGAGATAAAGTCGATGAACTAGTATTTCATCACGATGTAAGAAAAGTTATAAATATTAAGTGTTTTTAATTGAATTAAACTAAAGGATCAGAGTATATCTGTAACAATAGATAAGCTCTGATCCTTATTATTTTTAATTAACTAAACAGAAAATTTTTATCGCATTAGTAAGGGATACTAATAGAAAAGCGTGTCCCTTTACCTAAGTTACTCTCTATCTCTATATCTCCGTTTAATTCTTTAATAATACTATAAGCAATCATAGTACCAAGTCCAGTTCCTTTTTCTGTTGTTGAATAGAATGGCAAAGCAATTCGTTTTATTTGTTGAGATGACATCCCAATTCCTGAATCAATAATATCAATTATGATATTTCCTTTTACTTTTTGTATATTTATTTGTAATAATCCACCATTTTTCATAGCCTCAATTCCGTTTTGGATGATGTTGTTTAGACAGAGTTTGAATTTTTCGGGGTCCCCATTTATATAAAAGGAATCTGTACTATTTTGTTTGATTTCAACTTTGTATGATAGAGCGAGTGGTGAAATAGTATCTTTCACCTGATTTAAAATGTGATTAATATCTATTTTCTCTTTTAGGGTGTTCTGTGGTTTGGTTAAAGATAAATAGTTATTAATAGTAGATTGTATTTGCTGCATTTCAATTAACATGATTTCTAAGTATTGATCCTGAGATAGCTTAGAGGCATGTTTTTCATTTAATAATTGAGTGAATCCATGTACCGTGGTTAGTGGATTGTGGATTTCGTGTGCAATTGACGCTGCTAGTTCGCTAGCTATATAAAATTTTTCAGCCCGTTGTAGCTTTTCTTTCATTTTATATTTCTCGATCATTCCCTCTATTAAATAAACTGATAATAATACTGTGAAAATATTAATGATTATGTAATTTAATAAAAATTCTATGAGAGTAGAGTCTATTTTCCCTCCTGTATGTATTTGAGTTACAATACCGCAAATAGAAAGTGAAGTTGTACATACTAAAATAAGGAATAAGCTTAATAATACTTTTTTTTCTTTAACATACATAGGTAATAAGTAACGAAAGAGCATTGTTATACCAAAAATAATAGTGAAGATAATAAATGATGGAAGAACGCCATTTCCGCCTAAGTAAAACCGATAAGAAAGATATAAAATTCCTATAAAAACAATGTTTTTTGTATTTCCATATAGAAAAACTAATATTATAGGAATAAAACGTAAATCATAAATAAATCCCACATGTAAATGAAAAGGAAAAGTCATACAAAAAATAATAGCAATGGAGGAAAGGATAGAAAATAATATATTATTACATGTTGTTTTTTCTTTAAACTCTAGCCAAAATACGTGATAGCTAAGGATACAAATTATTATAATAAAGGTATTTAATAAAAGAGTAGAAATTCCCATAGTTTTGCATCTCCGATAGTTTGTAAGTAGAATTATGTATGAGTTGGACATAGATGTTTAGTATTAGTAGACTTTTTATCTAAAAAAGGAAGGGTACTTGAAAAATATGCTGTTATATTACTCGTATTAAAATTGATAAGGAAAATAGAAAAAATCTATTTAAATTTATGTACATATGAAATTATAAACTAACTTTTGTATAGGTGAAATTTGGATTGAGTTACTGATAAAATAAGGTTTTTTAAGTATGAATATTCTGTGAAAATGATATGCGTGGTGACTCCTGTTTTGTAGCCTTCGTTATATTAACATGGAATATATCAAATTACAAAGTGAAATTTTAGAAAAATTTTATTAGTACATTTTATCTGAAATAGAAATGCTATTTATGTGAGTATTTTAGTACTTACTCGTATAAAACTTTGTTAGAAAAAGACTTTAAAATTTACATGTTTTTTATGAAGCGTAATATTGTAGCTTTATCTATGTGGGTTTCTTAATAACTATTAAGATGAAAAGTTAAGATATATAGGTTTATAGATATGAATTATTACATAAAAACGCACTTGGAAAAGGATGTATGATGGTAATAGAATACAAACATCAAGGGGGAACTTAAAATGAAGTTAAATAAACTAGTGCTTAGTTGTGGAGTAGTTTCAGCATTAACACTTGGTGTGTTAGGGAATAATACTTATGCTGAAGAAGTACACAAAACGAATGATCCAATTCATGTAGTTGAACATGTTTCTGCAGACTTATTATTAACCCAAACAATGGATTATAGTGGCGAGGCTGAAACTTCTTTCGTATATGATGGGAGTACTGACTTAAGCTTCTCTATGAAAAATAATGGTCAAAATACAATGGGATATAGTGTAAAAGGTCCAAATACAGAGCTAATTGTTGGTGGTTATATAAAACCTGGAGAACAACAAATTAATGTTACAAATGTACGGAATGCTTTATCTCCATTACCGAATGGAACATATAAAATTTACGTTTCAAATGATGATGGTTCTAAGGGGCAATTCCAAGTTTCAGTAAGATCTATGAATTAAATTTAAAACGCTTTGTTTTTAAGTTAATTTAATCTTTACTTATTGGAAAGAAGCTAAAGTGAATTGAGAATTACCGATAAAAATGAAAACGAGCACCTTATCTAATTGTGAGAGGGTGTTCGTTTTTTGCTATTAAACAGAAAACAATTATAAATACATTTTGATATTTCCATTGCTAACCTACTAGATTGTGTCAACGAGAGAATGTCTACTATAAAAGATATCAAAATAAAGATGATGTAACATTCCGCTAAATGATATGGGGAAATAGAAAAACCACCCTTATATGAGTGGTTTTTAGTAATTATTTTTAGATTATACATTTAAAATTAGGCTAAGTTATAGAAATAATAAACATTTAATCCCGCATCAACTGCCAGTAAACGCCCGATTGGTTCAACTAATAATCAGTGGGGATGAACAAAACCCCCACTGATTAAAGTTTCACTTTATCCGTTGTTATTATTTTGGTTCTGGATAATGATTGTAGTATGAGATTCTAATAAATTCTTGGTAGACATTTGTTAATTTGGCATCTCTAAGAGCATCGTTGAATTTTTGCATACGTACACTACCTTGAGCGTAGCCTCCACCAGGAGTATAAGGGTTTCTAGCTTCAAAGTCATCCAAAAATACTTTTAATTTTTTATAGTCTTGAGATTGATAGAAAGCCACGGCCTCTTCAGGAGTAACATCAAAGTAAGAGGATGATGTTGAGTTATAAGAAGCTGCTTGAGCAGTAGGTACCTCTAGCATAGTTGCAGCTCCACCGAACATAGTAAGCACCATAGAAGATACAATAATTTTTTTAAACATAATAAAACCTCCATGTAGAATATTGGATTAACAGTAACCATGTAATCATTATAGTTACATTGAAAATGATTATCAAATGCAATGTTGCATAATGTATCCCGCTATTTGTGGGCAGTAAGACTCACGCCCAAAAATTCAATGAAAGTAAAGAAGTTAGATGGGGATCGAGCTGAATAAAGTTTTACTTTATTCTTTAAATGAGGAGTCACCCTTATATCTCAATGAAGGAGCGTAATAGAGAATTAATAGATTAAAAGAGGTGTATAAATTACTCGGATTAACCAGAAAATGAAAAGGCTATTTTTAATAGTGGGAAAGCTTAATAACTGAAGTGAAGGAATTGCTATTTATATATTTAACATACATATTTGTCTTTTAACTTGTAGGCGTGTTTTAGAATTTGTATATAGTAAATTCGTTAAAAAACTTGATAAATAATAAAATGTGTAAATTTTTTGACTATTTCATTAAAATTATTTAATATTTGTAATTTATTGTTTTATAATGATAATCGGGTCGATCGTGAATGTTTTAGATATTGCGATATATACTCGGATTAATTTATTCTAGGGAGGTTACAAAATTGGGTAAGAGAGTCATTATAAGAGTTTTTACATTATTATCAGTACTGGCATTATTCCTTAATGTATTTTTACCTAGGGCTAGTGCAGAGGTTATGACGCATGAGAAATATTCAATGGACTGGAGTTATAGTAATAGTCTAGGTAAGTACATTCGCACTGAAATGATTAAAAATTCAAGTGGTCAAATTGCTTATTGCTTAACTCTTGGATTAAAATCACCAAATGGTGAAGATCTTCCTGAAATGGGGAAAACAGATAATGTAGTATATAGAGTCTTATTAAATGGTTTCCCACAAAAAAGTGCTGAACAGCTGGGAGTAGCTAATAAAAATGAAGCGCATTATGCAACGCAACTTGCGGTTTGGAATGCATTAGGTCAACTCGATGTAAATGAATTAAAACATGAGAATAAAAATGTTGAAAAAGCAGCTAAGGCTATTATTAGTAATGCTAACAATAGTGAAGAGACTCAAGATGTTTTTATGAATGTGATTCCTGCTGAAAAGCAAAAAGCAGAATTAAAGGGTGAATTCTTCGAAACAAATCTATATTCAGTACAAACAAATGCTAAGAGTGGTTCTTATAAGGTAGTAGCGAAAAATGCACCTAATGGAGTTAGAATTGTTAGTGAAAATGGAGAAGTGAAAGATCAGCTTTCAGTTGGAGAAAAATTTCGTATCCAAATTCCTAAGAATACAAAAACGGGTGAATTTAATTTAAGTGTAGCTGCTAATTTAACTAAAGTTCAAGCAATTGCTTACCGTGGTACGGATACTGTTCAGAACGCTACAGTATTATTAGAAAGAAATGAAGAAAAGCTTAGTAGTGATCTTGCAGTAAATTGGGAAGCAGCTGGTTCTTTAAAAATTAAAAAGGTTGGAGAAAGTGGAGAAGTTTTAGCTGGTGCAGTATTTGAGGTCTTTAATGCAAATAATGAATCAGTTGGAAAAATCACGACTGGTGCTGATGGTATGGCAGAATTAAACAACTTACCAATTGGTACTTACACATTAAAAGAAATTAAAGCACCAACAGGCTATGTTTCAGATGATAAACCACAAACTATTGAAGTTAAGACAGGAGAAACAGGAGCTGTCCAAATAGTAAATAACAAAGTAAAAGGTAACATCGAAATTAAAAAGCTCAGTGATTCAGGAAAGGTTTTACCAAATGTTGAATTCACAGTCTTTACTGAAGATGGAAAAGAAGTGCAAAAAGTAGTAACAAAAGAAAATGGAATTGCAAACGTTGAAGGTCTTACGTATGGTAAGTATTATTTCTTAGAGACAAAAACACCTAATGGATATATTGGAAATAAAACAAAGTATCCTTTTGAAATTAAAGAGCACAATAAAACACTTACTTTTACAGTGGAAAATACCGAAGTGAAAGGTAGTGTAAAATTACTAAAAGTAGATAATGAAGATATTAGCAAAAAATTAGAAGGTGCAGTATTTGAATTGAAAGATGAAAGTGGAAAAGTAGTTGGGGAATATAAGACAGATAAAAATGGCGAGATTAACGTCAAAGATTTAGCGTATGGTAAATATTCATTTGTAGAAAAGGCTTCTCCAAATGGTTACGTTCTTGTTAAAGAACCAATTATGTTCGAAATAAAGGAACATGGGAAGATTATTGAGTTATTGGCAGTTAATCATCTTATCAAAGGTGATCTAGAAATTACAAAGGTAGATGTAGCTGATGGAAATAACAAGCTTCCAAATGCAGAATTTACGATTTATAACGAAGCAGGAAAAGAAGTAGTAAAAGGAAAAACAGACGATAAAGGAATCGCTAAATTTGAAAAATTACCATTTGGAAAATACACATATAAAGAAACTGTTGCACCAAAAGGTTATGTATTAAATGAAGAAACGTTCTCTTTTGAAATTAAAGAGAATGGTCAAATCATTAAACACATTGTCAAAGATGAAAAGATTCCTTCAATAAAAACAACAGCTACTGATAAAACAGATGGCACAAAAGAAATGCACACGTCTAAGTCTGTAACAATCCAAGATAAAGTGGAATACAAAGACCTACAAGTAGGTAAAGAATACACTTTAAAAGGTAAATTAATGAATAAAGAGACTAATAAACCATTAGTTGTAAATGGTAAAGAAGTAACAGCTGAAACGAAGTTTACACCAAAAGAAGCAAATGGCTCTATTACATTAGACTTCACATTTGATGCAACTGGTTTAGAAGAAAAAGAGGTAGTAGTATTCGAAGAGTTATTGAAAGAAGGAAAAACTGTTACAACACATGCTGATATCAATGATAAAGGTCAAACAGTTAAGTTCGTTAAGCCATCAGTAAAAACGACAGCAACAAACAAAGCTGATGGTGGAAAAGAGATTCATTCAAAGGATTCTATCACTATTCAAGACAAAGTGGAGTATACTAACTTAGTTGTAGGTAAAGAGTACACTGTAAAAGGTAAACTAATGAACAAAGCTATTAACAAACCATTATTAATTGATGGAAAAGAAGTAACAGCTGAAACGAAGTTTACTGCAAAAGAAAAGAACGGTTTTGTAACATTAGACTTTACTTTTGTTGGTGCTGAACAGCAAGGAAGAGAAGTAGTCGTGTTTGAAGACTTATTACATGAAGGGCAAGTAATTACAACGCATGCTGACATTAACGATGTAGGTCAAACAGTTCGATTTGTAGAACCTTCTATTAAAACGACAGCTATAAACAAAGCTGATGGTTCTAAAGAGTTAGACGCTTCTAAATCTGTAACAATCCAAGATAAAGTGGAATACAAAGACTTAATCGTGGGTAAAGAGTATGTTGTAAAAGGTAAACTAATGGATAAAGCAACAAACAAGCCATTATTAGTTGATGGTAAAGAAGTAACAGTAGAATCTAAGTTTATTGCTAAAGAGAAGAATGGTTCTATCACACTAGATTTCACATTTAATGCTTCTGCATTACAAGGTAAAGAAGTAGTAGTGTTTGAAGAACTGTATCAAGATAATATATTAGTAGCTATTCACGCTGAAATTGAAGATAAGGGACAAACAGTGAAATTTAAAGAGGTAAAGCCGGAACAACCTAAACCAGAACAGCCAAATTCAGATAAAAATACTCCAACACCAGAGCAGCCTAACGAGCAAGTAAAAGAACAGCCACAACCTAAGCAAGAAATTCAATCTAAAATTGGATGGTTACCGCAAACAGGTACTAATCTTACAAGTTGGATCTCTATGGCTGCAGGCGCATTACTGTTAATTGTTGGTGGAGTGATTTTCTTAAAACGTAAAAATGCATAGAAATTAAAAAATAAGCACATCTGTTTTTATAACAAGATGTGCTTATTTTTATCATTTTAGCCAAGAAGACTCCTATATTTAAGCGTGAATGGCATTTAAAATAGCAAATTTATTTGTAGTAAATAATACATAATTTTGTTTTACTGTTTTAATTAAAATACGGTCTGTTGTTCCATAAGCTGTTCCAATACGTATGACATCTACTTCTTCAACACCAGCATAGGTAGCATCTTCGGTAATCTCAATCACATCACGTAATGGAATTGTAATCTCCGCCAATTGCCATGAAATAATTAACTCTTCATTTGTTTTTTTTACATTAATGCCTAGCATTATACCAAGACCCTTCAATAATAATACGCTACACTTCTAATCTTATTATATAAATTTTTAGATTTTTTATCTATATGTAGGAATAGAATTTATTTATATTTGTGAGCATCTTAATGATGTCAAACAAATAGAAGGATATACAGTCTTTCTATTAAGAAATATGGTAAGAACAAAAGTTCACTTCAAATTAATATGAATTTGATATGGTTGAGATATTATGAACGAGAAATAGTAAGAGTTGCAGGAAGGAAATGAATAATGAGACTTAAATTAGTAGGGATTTTCATTTGTGTAATTATGATGTTAGGTATCTTTATAATTTACACCAATCAATCTATTGGTAAAGAACCAGATAAGACGAACTATGAATCTCGTGAAAACTCCATAAATAAAGAGAAAGATAGTAGAGGAAAAGGGCAATCAAAATACAATGAAAGTTCTTTTGCTAGTATACAGGCTGTAGTTAATAAGGAATATGGATTACCCGAAGACTATAAACCAGAGGATTTAGTTGTACCAAATGTACCATTCTCATTTAGTGGAACGGTAGAAAAGAGCCACCTCCGTAAAGAGGCGGCAGAAGCACTGGAAAAGTTATTTGATTTAGCAAAGCAGGAGGGGATTCAGTTAAATGCTGTTTCGGGATTTCGTTCCTATGACTATCAACAACGACTGTATGCAAACAATGTGAAAAGAAAAGGACAAGAGCATACGGATCGCTTCTCGGCAAAACCAGGACATAGCGAACATCAAACAGGGTTAACAATGGACGTTTCTTCTAAAAGTGCGAACAATGAACTAGAGTTATCCTTTGCTAATACGAAGGAAGGAAAATGGCTGAAAGAAAACGCGCATCGCGCAGGGTTTATCATTCGTTATCCTAAGGGAAAGGAAAGTATTACAGGTTATGCATATGAACCTTGGCATATTCGCTATGTAGGAGATATTGCTGAAAATATATATAAACAAAAGCAGACTTTAGAAGAATACATGAATCTATGAAAATAGAATTGAAGAATTAAACTGGCTATCAATAGACGTGAGATTGTAAAAGGCAGGGGATATAAATTAAGGTGTTTTTTAATTTTTTGGTGAAGAGGGAAGGTATCCCTCTTCTTTTTTCAGTCCTTGTAAAATTTGAGGATGTCTTAAGGGAGTGAAAAGATGGATTGTGTGAGTGTATTAATAAAGGCTACTTTAGGTGGCTTCTAGAGATGTTTTTTGAGGAAATACTAGTATTCATTGCAGCAATCGCCTATATTATAGGAGCATTCACGTTGGGATATAACAGAGAATTATAGAGTAAAGTAGGATTCAAAAGCATTGTTGAAAATGCGGTTGTTATAAGTTATTTTCCTATTAAAATAATTAGTCTTTGTTCAAAATTTAAGATTGTTATTTTATTATATCTAGTAACTATTTATAACATTTAATAATTACTTGGTTTACTATTAAGGTGGTTATATTACAAAATTGTAAGGTTATTTTAATTGACACTCGTATGTATAAGTAACTATACTGGTTACACGATGTTGGTGAGTATATTTAATAATCTCTATCTATAAGTGTATGTCCGAGGATTATTTTTAGAGTAATAGTTCGATTTTAAATTCATTATCCGTTATATAGTAATATAAACGAATTAATCTATTCTTTATTCAAGGTCGTATTATTTAAAGATTAATTATAAATTATAAATGATATATTTACCAAATTGTAATAACTTGATAGAGGTGTTCATTTTGAAATACAAATTAATTGCTACAGGAATTCTTGCTGGAAGTTTATTATCCTACTCATCTAATACATTTGCAAATACTCATAAGTTCCCAGATGTTCCTGCATGGGCGGACAAATCCGTTAATTATTTAGTTGATAAACAGGTATTGAATGGCTATCCAGACGGAACTTTCGGTTCAAATGACTCATTAGACAGAGCTTCAGCTACAAAAATTATGACAAAAGTTTTAGGTATACAAATTGACTCTAATGCAAAACCATCATTTACAGATTCACAAAACCACTGGGCTACTCCGTATATTGCTGCTGCTGAAAAAGCTGGTATTGTTAAAGGTGAGGGTAATGGAATCTTCAATCCATCTGGAAAAGTAACTCGCGCTGCTATGGCTACGATGCTAGTAAATGCATATAAACTACAAAGCACACCAAATTATAACGAGCAGGTTAAATTTGAAGATTTAAAAGGCCATTGGGGAGAAAAATATGCCAATATTTTAATCGGTTTGAAAATTTCTAATGGTACTGAGAACGGTTGGCAACCAAATAGATTTATAACACGTGCTGAAGCTGCTCAACTTACTGCAAAAACAGATATGATGCAACATCGTCCAAAAAACCCATTAGAAAGCAAAATAATCATTATTGATCCTGGACATGGTGGCGAAGATCCTGGGAAATCCACAAAGGGATTACCTGAAAGTAAGATTGTACTAGACACTTCTTTACGTCTACAACAATTACTTGAAAAGCATACACCATTTACAGTTTTATTAACTCGTCAATCTGATAATAGACCAGGACATGATCAAAAAAGTTCTTTACAGGAACGTGTTAAATTTGCTAAGAAAAATCAGGGTGATATCTTTATAAGCGTACATGCAAATGCTTTTAATGGTAATGCAAAAGGGACAGAAACATATTACTATAAATCTTCTAAATCCGAAAAAACAAATCCTCATGTGGAAGAAAGTCGTGTTTTAGCGGAAAAAATTCAAACACGTTTAGTAGAGGCACTTCAAACACGAGATAGAGGAGTTAAACATGGAGACCTTCATGTTATAAGAGAAAATGACATGCCAGCTGTGTTGACGGAACTGGCGTTTATAGATAATGGTATTGATTACAGTAAATTATCTACGGAAAATGGCAGACAAATTGCAGCAGAAGCCATTTATGAAGGAATTTTAGATTATTATGAATGGAAAGGAAATAATGTATCTGAATATAGGCTGTAATAAGTAATTGAAAATATAGTAATTCTCGAAATGAAGAATTCTATAATTTTTTTGTAGTTTTTCAAACAACAATTTTAAATTTGTATTTAAAATTGTTGTTTAAATCGTTATTTTATGTTTTAATAATGTTGATAATAGTTATGAATAATAGTGAGAGGAAGATTAGTGAAACATGTGTTTTTAGTTAGTGTCATAAAAGTTAATGAATTTCTATATTGTATGGCTATGAATCTATCTCTATTTTTGTGAACTAGAAATAATATATTTATATCTTTTAAATGTTTAAGAAGGAGTGGCTGTCTGTATGAAAAAAGCAAAAGAAATAGCTAAATGCGTTGCGGTAGTGTCCGTTATTATGTCTGGATCATTTGGTTTACAAGCAACATCTGCATTTGCAGATTCTAAAGGAACTGTGGAAAATCTTCAAAATGGTGGGAAGGTCTATAATAGTTTTAAAACTACTTATGACATGAAGCAGAATATCAAAAATTCAATAAAAGTTTCTTTTATTGAGGATCCTTACGCAGATAAAAAGATTGCAATTGTTACCACTGATGGTAGTAATATAGATGCTAAATATACAATTAATAGCGGATACTATAACGCAGGTTTAAAATGGCCATCAGCCTATCATACTGAAGCAGAAATAACAAGTGGTGATAGTGCTCAATTCCATAAAGCTGCCCCAGTTAATACAATGACTTCAGCAAAGGTCACTTCTGAGGTAGGGTATACACTTGGTGGAAGTGTTAAAGTAGGAGTAAATGATAAAGGGCCAAATGCCGATGCAAGTATCACAGGTAGCTTTGCTTGGAAAGAAAGTGTATCTTATGATCAAGTAGATTATAAAACGGTATTAGAGACTCACACAGATAAAAAATTAAATTGGAAAGTAGGATTCCAATCATTTAATTTCCCAGAGTGGGGAATTTATAATCGTGATTCATTCAATACTTTCTATGGTAATCAACTATTTATGAAATCACGTAGTTATAATGAAGGAACGAATAATTTTGTTTCAAAAGATACAGTACCAGCTTTAACAGGATATGGTTTTTCTCCAAACGTAGTAGCGGTTATTACTGCTGATAAAACAGAAACTACATCAGATTTAAAAATAACAAATCGTAGAATTTCAGATCAGTACAATATCGAATGGGTAAGTTCAAAATGGTGGGGAACAAATAATAAAGATACATATAATGAATTCTTTACGAACCACTATAAATTAGACTGGAAAAATCATCAAGTTACTCTTGATAACCAAAAAGCCCTTGAAGAACAAATGAATAGTATCAACAGCGTGAATGATAAACTTAACAAAGGAAAAGGGAAATTATCTCTTTCAATGAATGGAAATCAACTCAAAGCTACGTCTAGCAATGCTGGTTATGGTATCAGTTACGAAGATAAAAATTGGGGTATCTTTGTAAATGGTGAAAAGGTCTATACTTTTAATGAAAAATCAACTGTAGGCAATATATCTAATGATATTAACAAATTAAACATTAAAGGACCTTATATCGAGATTAAACAGATTTAGTCAGAAAATGATGGACGATTGATGGATAATTATCTCATCAAGATACGAGTATACTAGTTTATCCCGCATTAACGGGCAGCCCGATTGGTTCACCTAATAATCAGTGGTGGATGAACAAAACCCCCACTGATTAAAGTTTCACTTTATTTTAAATCTGTATAATGTAACGAAAGGACCAAAGTTTATCTATAAAATAAATAAACTTTGGTCCTTATTATGTTTTTATTCGCGCACGAAATTAAGATGAAATTAGATGTTTTTTGTCTATTCTTTTACTCAATTAGAAAAGAGCGTAAAGTAGTTGAAAGCTATTGATGCTACGCAAGGGGATATTGTTTAAAGTAATCAGAACCTCATCGGTTGTTAAGTTATCACTTTAAATATATAATTAAATTTCATTAAAAAGATACTCTATTCAAAGTCCTTATTGGGTTTTTGAAGTGAAATATATACTATTTGAGGTGTGTGAAATGGGGAAATCTCGAGAGCAGACGATGGAAAATATCTTAAAGGCTGCTAAGAAAAAATTTGGAGAGCGTGGCTACGAAGGTACGAGCATACAAGAAATTGCAAAAGAAGCGAAAGTGAATGTTGCTATGGCCTCTTACTATTTTAATGGGAAAGAAAACCTATATTATGAGGTGTTTAAGAAATATGGTCTTGCTAATGAGCTACCCAATTTTCTTGAGAAGAATCAATTTGATCCTATCAATGCCCTTAGAGAATATTTAACGGTTTTTACTACACATATAAAAGAGAACCCTGAAATTGGATCATTGGCATATGAGGAGATTATTAAGGAAAGTGCACGATTAGAAAAGATTAAACCGTATTTCATAGGTAATTTTGAACAGTTAAAAGAAATATTACAGGAGGGTGAAAAGCAAGGAGTTTTTCATTTCTTCTCCATAAATCATACGATACATTGGATCACTTCTATTGTTTTATTTCCAAAGTTTAAAAAGTTTATTGATTCTTTAGGGCCAAATGAAACGAATGATACAAATCATGAATGGATGCCAGAAGACTTAGTGAACAGGATTGTTACTGCATTAACAGATAAACCTAACGTGTAAATTATTCAGTGTATATGAATTCTATTATTACTATTTAAAGCCTAATTTCTCAATGTATTGTAGAGAAATTAGGCTTTTTTCAACACGTCATTAAAGTATTTATAATTCAATGACTCAATTTGCTGATTATATTTTCAAGTATTCGTTTTGAGCTACATAGATATAGTTTTTGTTGCAACTGTTTGTTGAAATGCTTTATCATGCTCAACAATAACCATTGTGGGATTAAATTGTTGAATAAGCTCTTCGATTTGCATACGGGAATAGATATCTATAAAATTTAGTGGTTCATCCCATATATATATATGAGCTTTTTCACATAAGCTTTTAGCGATAAGCAGTTTTTTCTTTTGTCCACCAGAATAATGAGATATATCTTTCTCAAATTGAATTCGGTCAAAGTCCATCTTACGTAGGATGGATTTAAATAAGGTCTCATCAATCTTGTGCTGTTCAATAAAGTCTGATAGCGATCCCCTTAAATGAGAAGTATCTTGTTGGACATAGGAAATGATGAGTCCTGTACCTAAAATAACTAAGCCTGTATGCTGTATCGGATGTCCTAGAATTAGTTTTAGGATACTACTTTTTCCGCTCCCATTCGTTCCATCAAGTACAATTCGGTCACCTTGTTCAACTATGAAGCTAATCGAATCATTCACAATTTGGTCATCGTACTTAACGGACACATCAACCAAAGTAATCAATTCATTTGATTTAAATTGTAATTGTTCCAATTTTAAGGACTCAGTTTTCTCCACATTTTTTAGTAATTTTGACTTTTCTTCAATAGCTTTTTGTTGTCTTGATTCAAGGTTTTTTGCTCTTTTCATCATCTTGGCTGCTTTATGACCTACAAACCCCTTATCCAACTTAGAGCCTGAATTCCTCGTTCCATTTTTTGAAGCTTCCACATCATGAGACCAACTTGCTGAACGCTTGGAAGACTGTTTTAATCTCCCTATGTCTTTTTGTAGACGCTCATTTGTAGCCTCTTCGTGCTCTTGCTGTCTATCAAAATTTAACTTCCAAGAAGAATAGTTACCACTCTGAACTTCAATATTTGCTCTATTTATAGATAGGATATGGTCAACGCACCCATCTAAAAAGATTCTGTCATGTGAAATTAAAATAAATCCTTTTTTCTTCCTTAGATAATCAGAGACTATCTTTCGTGCATCAGTATCTAAATGATTTGTTGGTTCATCAATTAATAGGAATTGGCCCTCATTTAAAAACAGTGCAGCAAGCAACACCTTTGTTTGTTCCCCATTTGATAATGTTTTAAATGGTCTGTATATGACCTCAGCATCAACATTTAAATAGGATATCTCACGCAGAAATTCCCAATCTTCTGCTTGGGGACAAATTTCTTCAAGGATTTCATGAGTGAATTTGTTCTTATCTGCAACAGAGTAGGGGAAGTAATTGAATTCTACCGAAGCAAGGATTTTCCCACCATACTCATAATTCCCTAACAATAAATTAAAGAATGTCGTTTTACCTCGTCCGTTTCTACCGATAAATCCTAGCTTCCAATCCGTATCTATTTGGAAGTTTACACTTTCAAAAATATTATCAAAGCTACCTGGGTATGAAAAAGTTAAATCTTGGACTTTTATCATTGACATAATAATTCCTCCTTTATATATCGAAACGTTTCGTATAAAGTCGGAACATCCATCCATTTTTTAATTGCTCTATATAAGTTTGATGGATATTAACGACTTATATAGAGCATTACATGTGTAACAATAGTGTCTGAAGTACTCATTTTTCTCGCTCCTTTATTTGTTAGGTACATTTAACAATTAATAAGTTCCAACTAACATAAACGGGAATAAAAAAATCCCCCAATTGTAATCGGAAGGATTAGTCTTTCGTCTATACTTAATAAGTACTTATTAATCATTTGAATCATGACAAATAAAGTATGAACTGAATTTTAAAAATGGATAGACTAACCCTATATTTTGTAGTTTGAAGATATAAAATTCAACTTAAAATATAAATTAGTTAATCATTATTCATCCATCATTCCTTTCATAATTCTATTTTTAGAGTAACATTCTTTTTAGAGAGATGCAATATCAGCTTCAGCTTCACCTAATCCTAGATTATTTATAATTCTTTGAGTAAGGAGGAAAGATGAAATTGACATCAATCTAAGTTGTAACTATAATTGTTACAACTTAGTTTCGAAAACTAATTCGAATTTCTATGTTAAAGATAGTATATTTTCATTCCTTTTTAAGTGTGACAGTTAGCAACTAACTATAATTCAATAGAGGATTAGATTTTATCTCATATTTAAAGAGTAGATAAGTTGTACAATCCAAATTTACGATGCACAAATACTTGAAAAACTACATTTTTTAACTGATCCTTTTTGGAATCCTCAGTATTGGAAATTGTAAAAATCTACAAAAAGTTAATAAGACTGTTGTATGTAGAAAAAAATCTTTTAAAAAGGTCATAATATGGATAATAGGTAGCACACATTTTAATTAGTAGGAGTTGTGCCACTATCAAGACATTTCTTAATAAAAGTATAGAAAAAACTCAAGAAGGTGAGTCCATTGCGTAAACATGCATATGTGCAATTTTATGTATTGATATTGGCTTTAATAGCTTATATAAGCTTTTGCTGTATATTTTTATTTGTTCTTCCGAATCATTATTTCGTATCAGATTTTAATATCCGGCTATCATCTTTAGTTGTTGAAACTACTGTATTTATTTCATTACTGTATTCTATATTATCCAGAAAAATTAAGTTAGGAGTATTCTGGATTTGCATAATTATTGCGATAGGGTGTTTCCTGATAGGAAATTTCATATCTGCTTTTCAAGTACTTAATGTAGAATTACCAATACAAAATTTTAATATCTCTGATGTATTTTTGTTGTTTTTCTTATTTTTCTTTCTCTTTGCGTTTTTTTATAAAATTATGATGGAATGTAACAAATGGGAGAAAGCGTATTTACTTTGTGATTTATGCATTGTTGTTACTGCTATTTTTACATTAGAGTGGTACCTATTTAATAAACCTTCTGCAAATATCTTATTCTTTTCAATTGGAGATGTTTTTCTTTCATTTATTTTTCCGATTATAGATTTATTGCTTCTATTACTTGGAGTTACACTAATCTTTCGACCTGCTATTTTCAATGCAAAAAGTAAATTGTTTATTTTTATCCTAGTATTAACTGGATTGGCTATTACGGACTACTTATATTTTTACTTACAAGATGATTTGTCAGATCGTTCAGTTATATTATTAAGGTGTTTGTATAGAGTTTTCCTATTATTTATCGCTATTGCTGCTACAATTCCAAAGAATACTTCTTCTAAAAGAAATTATTTTATTGTCAATCCAACATTTGGAGAGAAACTTCTTGTCATATTTCCTTATCTTGCAGTTGCAGTCTTAATTGGCTTTACTTTGAAAGAACAAACTTCTTCAGCTACATTGATTACGGGAAATTGTATTGCTTTTGTATTTGTACTGATTCGTCATACAATTGTACGAATGCAAAACAAGGATTTAACCGAGGCCTTAAAAGTGTTTAATAATCAATTAGAACAAACAGTAACTCAAAGAACACGGGATTTAATAAACAAATCTAATGATTTGGTAAAAAATCAAGAGAGATTTAAGTCTTTATATGAGTATCATCCAGATCCTATTTTAACGATTGATTCAAATGGTATCGTATTAAATATAAACCAGGCTGGAAGTATGTTATTAGGAAAAGAAAGTGCTGCATTAATAGGGAAAGAGTGCTTCTCTATTTTTTTAGATGAAGATAAATCTGAATTGGAATCGGCTATAAAGAAAGGGAAACGATGTAGTTCATCTTCGTTACAGTTACGTGTGAAAAATAACAATGAGAAGGATATCCTCTTTTGGTATGTCACTATAGTTCCTATTATGATAGAAGGACAAACCTTTGGGAGTTATGTAATGGTAAAAGACATAACGAGGATGAAACAACAACAGGATGAGATAAATTATCTTGCATTCCATGATACGGTGACGGAGATTGGAAATCGTATATTTTTCCAACAAGAATTAGATAGATCCATTAAGCGTGCACAAAAAACACAGGATAAGTTTGGGCTCCTGTATATTGATTTAAATCGCTTTAAGACCATTAATGATACATTGGGTCATTCGATTGGTGACAGAGTTTTAAAAGAAGTTGCCAAACGTTTTAGGACATGTCTGTCACCGACTATTCCTCTAGCAAGAATAGGTGGAGATGAGTTTGCAATCATTGTCCATAACCAAACAGAGCAACAGCTATTGGATTTGTGTAAAACTCTATTTCGTATAACTGAAGAACCATTTGTAGTAAATCAGCATAGTTTTTACTTATCTCTTAGTATAGGAATAGCAGTGTATCCATTTGGAGGAATAAATACTACTACACTTTTACAACACGCTGATATCGCTATGTATAGCGCAAAGGAAAAAGGTAACAATGCTGTTTGTATGTATGACGAGACATTATCACAAAAAGTAACTCGTCGATTACGATTAGAACAGGATTTACCAAATGCAATTGAAAATAATGAGTTGTTTTTATTGTATCAACCACAAATTGATAGTAAGGCAGGTAAGGTTATTGGTGCAGAGGCTTTAATACGCTGGCAACATCCAGAGCTTGGGCTGATTTCTCCTTTTGAGTTTATACCTATCGCAGAAGAAACGGCGCAGATTATTTCAATTGGGAAGTGGACGTTACAGAAAGCGTGTCGACAACTGAAAGAATGGTATTCTGCGGGCTATTCAAATCTAAAGATGGGGATAAATTTATCAGCTATAGAGTTTGAACAGAAAGATTTTGTTCAAACAATGATATCTACCATAGAAGAGATAGGAGTACCTACTAATTCAATTGATTTGGAATTAACAGAGCGAATAGCAATGGTAGATGAAAAAGAAACCTTATCGAAGTTAAAAGTATTAAAATCATATGGTGTACATTTATCAATTGACGATTTTGGTACAGGTTATTCTTCACTAGCGTATTTGCCTCTTTATCCAATTGATACTTTGAAAATTCCAAAAGAATTTGTTAATAGGATCGGAACTTTTACTGATGGAGATGAAATTATACAAACCATTATTTCACTTGCTCATACTTTAAACATGAAAGTGATAGCAGAAGGGGTAGAAACGAAAGAACAATTAACAGTGTTGCAACGTAATGCATGTTATCTAATTCAAGGCTATTACTACAGTAAACCTGTAAATGAAGATGAATTTATCGATTTTTTAAGTACAATGCAAAATGAATAAGTGAAAAATCAGTATCTGTATAAAGTAAAGTGAAAAGACGTTCTATCCATATGGATTTGAACGTCTTTCTTATGTTTATTTTCAGTAGTTGTGCAGCAAGGTTTCAGCCTTTGAAAGTAAAATAAGTATCTATATTCCTGGTATTTTGGGCTAATGGGATATGAGGTGAAAATTGCTTCTTGTGAAAACGCATTAGGGACAGTTTGTATATTCTTAAAGCAATTTGAAAAAGGATTAGCAGTTTTTATGGAATTAGGAAATGAAGAGTATGTATATCATTTCAATATTTTACGTTCTCTTAATGAAGATGAAGCAATTAAACTCTTAGAAGAAGTGAAAAAAGTATTTCTTACTTCGAAAAGCAAGGTTTATGGGATTTCGTAGAAGAATATGCAGATCTAAAAAAGGAAGAAATTATACAATAATCACATGCTATCATTTTTAATAGCTAATTAACAAAGGGACTCCAATTATGGAGTCCCTTTGTTAATGGGGTAATGCTCTGGTTTATCTAATTATAACAATATTTGTAAAAAGTGTAAAGGGGTCCTAGTTTGGAGGGAGAATTATTTAATCTTTTTTATTTAATAAAAGGGATAATATTTAGTTATCTGCGCTTCTTAATTATGTTTTCTATCACAATTTGAAGTGAATTTCATTTAATCTTATTTATTTTATAGGAATTATAAGGTATACTAAAAATAGGTGCAAAATGTACCATTTGAAAAAGAGTGAATTGCAAAAAGGAATCCGTAAAGGATTCCTTTTTTGTTTCTTTGAAAATGAAGTAATGTTCTAATTATCTCTTTCATTTTTATGAATGCGCTGCGATCTTATAAACTAAAAAGGAATTTTTGGGAAATTGCCATATTCCTGTAACAAAACAAAGGTATGTTATGTGTGTTAAATATAAAGAGAAAGAAGGAAAAGTTGTGAAAAAAATTTTGCCAATTGTTGCGTTATTAGGCATGATGAGTTTTGGAGTACAGGAAATGAATGTAAGAGCTGATACATACCACAAGGGCGATTCAAAAATTAGTTTTTGGGATTCGAAAAGAAAGGGTACTAATTTCATGAATAGTACGTCATTACCTGAAAACTATAAAAGTGCAAAAGAAGCTAATATTGAATATGTACGTTTAGCACCTGATAAATGGGCAAAAGATAAAGGTTTTCTATTTGAGGATAAACCAGATACTTCTGGAAAGGATTTTCTGATAGGTAATGCAGATAACTATCAGGGATTAGTAAAGGAGGATTTAGAAAAATTAAAGGAGGATTTAGATGCCGCACAATCACAAGGAATGAAAGTTGTTCTTACAATGTTATCCTTACCTGGTGATCGATGGCGCCAATTTAATAATAACAAGAATGACGACAGAATATGGGAAGAAGAGAAGTATCAAGAACAAGCAAGTCAATTTTGGAAGGATCTTGCTCTGGAATTAAAAGATCACCCTGCGGTGGTTGGTTATAATATTATAAATGAACCACATCCAGAAACAGCTAAAAATAATAGATATAATGATTTTTGGACGGAAGATTATGAGAAATGGTATTCAAAAGTGAAGGGAACGACAGCCGATTTAAACAGATTGTATCAAAAAGTGATCAATTCCATTCGTGAAGTAGACCAGGAAACGCCGATTATTTTAGATTCAGGTTTATATGCTACTCCATGGGCCTTTAAATATTTAAAACCAGTAAATGATAAAAAAACACTATATACATTTCATATGTATGAACCATATGAATTAACGAGTCAAGGTGAAAAACAAAACAAGGAGTATCAATATCCAGGATTAGTAAAAGTAGGAGATTTAGAGAAACCTGTAATGTGGAATAAGCAGGGATTAGAGAAATTTTTGAAGCCAATCCAACAATGGTCTAAGAAAAATCATGTATCATCTAATCGAATTATTGCAGAGGAGTTTGGAATTAACCGTACTGTTCCAGGAGCTACCCAATACATGCAAGATCTTATTTCTATCTTCAACCAAAAAGGTTGGCATAAATCATTCTATGCATTCCGTGAAGACACATGGACAGGGATGAATTATGAATTGGGAACCGGAAAAATAAAATGGGATGAAGAGGGTAAACCGATGCCTCAAGATAATTCACTCTGGGAAGTAATAAAAAACGATTTACAAGCACATAAATAGTTTAGAATATTTGTCCTAAGGACTAAAAGTAAGCATCTAATTCAAATGGAATTAGATGCTTTTTTTTTCAAAAAAGGTGGAGACTTAAACAAATGTGGTTGCAATTGTATTAACCTTTAAAGTAAAAAAGTTTTATGAATTTTTCGTGAGATTTCAATCCTTATATGCTGAAAATTATTTACTTATTTCTCCAATTGGGTATATTTCTCCAATCGGATGGAAGTTTAGAATACAGAATCAAAACATAATAAGCTGTTATCGATGAGTTTATCGTAAAGTTGTTATTTAATGTGTCATCAAATAACATTTATATACAATAATAAATAAAGAAAAGGAGATATTTATGAAAAAATATAGAGTAATAGACACAACTTAAATAGTATGAATAGTTTAGAGTGTAAAAACATGAAGAAGAAAATAAAAAAATCCTTAAAAGTATTAAGGAAAAATGAGGAGATAATATGGGGAATAATTCAAAACACAAAACTAGAAAAATACTTGCAGCTACTGCTACAGTAACTATGCTTGCGACTGGAATGATGTCTTCATCAGATGTCTTTGCAGAGCAAAAGGAGCAGCAAAAAAAATTATCGACATCACTGCAAAGTGAAAAGTCAGTTAAATCAGAAAATAGAACATTTACAGTCCCAGGAAAAGGGGATGTTGAGGTATTAAAACAACAGGAAAGAAAAAGTATGGCATTTAGTCCGTATGAACCAACTGGTTTATATGCAAAGCCAAATGAACAAATAACGATTAATGTAGAAGGTAATCAAGATATTCAGGTATATATTGGAACGTATTCGTATGATGCTTCTTGGAGAGAAGATTCTAAGATAAAATCATTTACATTAAAACCTGGTATAAACACAATCCAATCTCCAAATGGGGGGATGATTTATTTTTATAATAAACAACAAGGAGATAGCATTCGAATAACAATTACAACAGGTGGAACGACTACGCCTTTCTTTGAACTAGGAAAGCATACGAAACAAGATTTAATAAACATGCTGGACCAGTATCCTAATGCACATGCAGTGGAGTTAAAAGGAGAACGTGTATTAATTACGGCCAGCCCTGCACGTGTTAAGAAATATTTGTTGGGTTCTAATACAGATCCTGTACAACTCTTAAAAAAGATGGATGAAGCTACTCGAATTCAAGACAAAGTAGCTGGATTATCTGAAGAACAAGTAGATAAACATTATGTTCATTACGTAGAAGAAAATCATTCTCCTGATTATTATATGTATGCAACTTCTTATCGAACAGCATATGTAGGAGATGCAATCCAATACGTGTTAGATATTAATAAATTTATAACAGATGGCTGGGGCCCTTGGCATGAGGCAGGACATTTGAGACAACAATCGCCCTGGAAGTTTTATAATATGACAGAAGTACAAAATAATATATACAGCCTTTCAGTAGAAAAAGCATTTAATCAACCATCCAACTTAGAGAAAAGTGGAATTTATCCAAAAGCATTTCAATATCTAGAGCAAGTGAATAAAAATTATGATGAAATTAGCGATGTTTTTGTAAAGCTTGTTATGCTTTGGCAACTACAGTTAGCGTATGGAGAGGATTTCTATCCTAAATTGCATCAATTGTATAGAGACATGCCTTCAAGTGAACTTCCACAAACTGATGAAAATAAAAAACAATTATTTATGATTTCAGCATCAAAAGTAGCCAAACAAAATTTGATTCCTTTCTTTGAGAAGTGGGGATTACGTCCAAATAACGATACCATTCAAAAAGTAGCTGCATTAGGATATCCAATTTTAACAGCAGAGATTTGGAAGGGTACGGATGCTAATCCAATTAAACCAGATATGCCTAATGTAAATAATATATTAGAAGGAAACCAGTTTGCATGGTCGCTGAAAGGGATTGGAGATTTTGAATTCGCAAAAGTAAATTTAAATAAATCAACAGAAGAAATGCAAATTGATCTAAAAGCAGGTGTACCACATAACTACTTTAATAGTACATATGCAAGTATTAAAGTGCAAAACACATCAGGTAAAGTAGTATATAACAAGGAGTTTTATGGGAATAAACAGCAAAATGCTGGAACACAAAAAGTTTCAGTAAAGACCGGCGATTTTATTGAGCTTACACATTTAGAAGGCGGAGAGAGGGCAACATTAATAAATTTAGATAATAATAAACGTGAAAGTCTTGATAAAAAAGTAATGTATGAAGTTACAAAGGATGGCCTGAAAAAAGTAAATCAAATTGTTAATCCGAAACCAGATACAGAAGCTCCCACACAGCCACAAGGATTATATGCAAACAATCTTACTTCTAACAGTGTAGAGCTAAAATGGAATCCTTCTACAGATAATATAGGTGTAAAAGAATATCAGGTATTACGTGATGGACAATTGATTCAAACCGTACAAGGAACGACATTTATTGATCAAAACTTAACAGCTAATAAGGAATATAAATATGCAGTGAAGGCTGTAGATGCAGCTGGAAATACATCAATTCAAAGTGAAATTCTTCCGGTAAAAACCAAAGATCAAAATGTATCTTATGAAAAATGGGATCCAAAGAAGGCATATACAAAGGGCGATAAAGTAGAACATCAAGGGACAGTGTATGAAGCGGTTCAAAATCATCAAGGAAATGGTGACCCGAATTGGATATTTGCGTTATCTTTATGGAAACCACTTACAATCAAATAACATGTAAGAATCAGATGTGAAGATAGAACAACATAAAATTGGGGCAGTATTTTAAAGATTTACTGGATGTTGTTTGAATTTTGATAGATTTCTCTACTAAGTTATTATTCAATAATAAAAATTAGAAAAGGATGTAGATTAGTGATTAGTCAGAAAACGAAGAAAAGATTTAATAAAGTTATTATAATGACCGCAGCATGTAGCATGTTTTCTATGTTTGGAACGTCTATTTGGCACACTAAAGCTGCAACACATTCAGCTGCTCCAGCAGTTTATGTGAGTCCCCAAAATATACCTGCCTCAGATATTATTAGTATAGACTGGTCACCAGTTCAGACTCCACCTTATACGTACTGGGCTGTACACAACTGGAATGCAGGTGGTGAAGCTGGAGGATATGCTGGTTTTCAACAACAAAGTGGGTTTGATGAAAATGGAAAACGTACTTTACATTTTGCCTTATGGGATCCAATCTCCTCTAAAGAAGCAATAAAGGCCGAATACTTATCTCCGAATTCGCAAGCTGGACCCTTTGGAGGAGAAGGAACAGGAATGAAGGTTCAAACAACTTATGGTTGGAAAGACTACAATTGGTACACAATGACAATGCGTTCATGGCAAGAAAATGGTCATACTAAATTTGGACAATGGATGAAAGATGTAACAAAGAATAAATGGCATCAAATTGCAATTATGGACTTTCCGGTTGCTAATGTTGCATTTAATCATGGATTAGGAATGTTTCAAGAAGACTGGGCTGATAGTGGACAGAATGTTCGAGAAGCGCGCCTAAAAAATGGTTATAGCCGAAAATTAGTTGATAAACAATGGAGTTCTTGGAATAATCAAAGTATTTCTGGAACGCATGATAATACTTATCAATATGATGGAGGATCTACTTCAGAATATGTATGGGTCAAAGCAGGAGGTAATACGCAGTCTACTATTGGGGCAGGAAAAATATTCACGCTAAATCAACCTACTCAACCTGAAATAGGAAAACTAGATTTTGATATCCAATCTATATATTATGAAAATGAAAAATTAAATGTATCTTGGAAACTAAAAGAAAATAGTACACCGCAATTTAAGGGGAAAATTGAAATTTATAACAATGAAAATATGACGGGCCAACCTATTAACGTAATTAATGATATTAAATCCTATCAAAATGTAATCAGTCAATCTATATCATTACCAACAAATGCTTATGCAAAGATTGTATTAACGGATATATTTGATCAAACTGTTGAGAAAAAGGTACAAATCAAAAATGAGTCTCCAAACATTTTTGAAGGTAATGAATTTGCATGGTCGCTGAAAGGGATTGGAGATTTTGAATTTGCGAAAGTAAATTTAAATAAATCAACAGAAGAAATGCAAATTGATCTAAAAGCAGGTGTACCACATGACTACTTTGATAGTACATATGCAAGTATTAAAGTGCAAAACACATCAGGTAAAGTGGTCTATAACAAAGAGATTTATGGAAACAAGCAGCAAAATGCTGAATCGCAAAAAGTTCCAGTCAAAGTAGGCGATTATATAGAGTTAACACATCTAGAAGGTGTACATAGAGCTACTCTTACAAATGTAGATAATAGTAAACAAGAGAGCTTTGGAAAAAAAGCCATATACGAAGTTACAAAGGAAGGTCTGAAGAAAGTAGAAAAAATGCCAGAAGCAACAATTTTAGAAGGAAACAAGTTTGCCTGGTCATTAAAAGGATATAGTGATAGAGAAATTGCAAAAGTAGATTATGATAAAACGGTAGAAGAGATGAAGGTAAAACTAGAAGCAGGTGTACCACATTCCTATTTTGCTAGTACGTATGCGAGTATTAAGGTCCAGAATTCTTCTGGTAACGTTCTGTACAATAAGGAAATCGTGGGAAATAAACAACGAAATGCTGAAAGCCAAACTGTGCCCGTCAAGGTAGGGGATTACATTGAATTTACCCATATAGAAGGAGAAGCAACAAAGGAAAAAACGCGAGCAACTTTAATTAACCTTGAAAATAACAAAAATGAAACCATTGGAAAAACAGCAAGATATCAAGTTACAAAAGAAGGCTTGAAGAAAGTAGAAAAAATGCCAGAAACAACGGTTTTAGATGGAAATCATTTTGGGTGGTCTTTAAAAGGATATAGTGATAGAGAAATCGCAAAAGTAGATTATAATAAGACAACAGAGAAAATGCAGGTGAATTTAGAAGCGGGCGTACCACATTCTTACTTTAATAATACGTATGCAAGTATTACAGTAAAGAATTCGACCGGTAGTATTTTGTACAATAAGGGAATAGTGGGAAATAGACAGCAAACTGCTGAAAGCCAAACCGTGCCCGTAAAAGTGGGAGATTACATTGAGTTTACCCATATAGAAGGGGAAGCAGTAAAAGAAAAAACACGCGCTATACTTATTAATCTTGAGAATAATAAACAAGAATATATGGGCAAAAAAAGAACCTATCAAGTTACTTCAACGGGATTAAACAAAATAGAGTAACATGAAAAACATTCTAATTATTAGTTAGATGCAAATAGTCGTTCATTATGAACGGCTATTTGGCTTTTATTTAAAGAGAAGTGAAATGAAAATATTCTCTCTTTTGTATATACTCTCGTTGCTATCAACTGCTACATTCTTTTATCAGGAGAAAATAATTTAAAAAATGTGCTTGAGCATTGATGCATGTTTAAGTGCTATAGATTTGAGAAAAAAGAAACAGAATAGTAAGGTATTTGTTGATAAATCAACTTTTATATTACAATATTTTACATATTTAGTATGATGTATATGAGTTCTGTATATTAAGGGAGGAATGGGAATGAAAAGGTTCATAACACGTGCAAGTGGTAATGCAATCTCAAAAAAGTTAGTTTTAATGGTGTTGTCGATGGTTTTAATGATATTGATGATTACCCCATCGAATGATGTATCGGCAGCCAACCTATCAAAAGCAGGTTCACTAAAAGGCGTGAATTTATTTAATGGAAGTTGGACAGTTGCTATCCAGGCAGCAAATTTACAATATGTTTCCGCTGAGCCTTTTGGAAATGTAATAGCAAATCGTAATGCAGTTAATGAATGGGAGAAATTCGAATTAATTCCGACTGGGGAATTATATACGTACGCTTTAAAAGCTAAAAGTAATGGGAAGTATGTTTCGTTTGAGCCAAATGGTAGAGTAGTAGCAGATCGTACATCAATTGGGGCATGGGAAAAGTTTATCTTATATAATGGTGGAGACAATAGGATATATGTATTACAAGCATTAAGTAATGGTAGATATATATCAGCAAATGGTGGTAGAGAATTAACAGCTACTAGTTATGTAGCTGGAAGCTGGGAAAGATTTGTTATTGTATACTTCTAAACTTTGAAGTGTTATATATTTAAATGATAATGGCATGTTTAGTTTTTATAAACGCCTTAATACAATAAAGTGTTAAGTATTTAATACAAGTGTATATTAACGTGTAAAAGGGCTGCAAGTAATTAGCAGTCCTTTTTACATGTTAAATAAGGAGTTACTGAGGTTATAATGAAAAGAAAAAGAACCCTATAGGGTTCTTTTTCAAGGCATATTAACAGTAAGGAGAATCATGAAATGCTACTTCAAATCTTTATTAGGGGAAAGATTTTGAATAAGCTTAACATACATCTATTTTTACATAAATGTAATATATAGTAAATTGATAATGTTTATACTTACTATTACTAATATTCAATTAAGATAATTAACACTATTTGTATAGTGTTAATTAAGTCTGTATTTAGAAAACTAATAATAGTCCCCAAGTTGGTTATATATGTATAATATTATATTATGCATATATTATATTTGCTAAAAGAGCTTATAGATATATCATTTTAAAAATTAATTAACATTTAAACAATTTTAACTGAAATTGGGTGTGTATTATCTAAAAGCAAATAAAATAAACAAAGACCCTGTAATTATTGTAGTAAGGTACATAGAACTAAAACCAAGATATTCTTGCGAACTCAAAAAGCCTAAATTCCTTAATTTAGGAATTTAGGCTTTGACGCTATGTCATGGATTACAATCGGAATGAAATCGGGTATATCTACTACAACAGAGTTATAATTTCTTCAGCTCACTAAATTAGAAACTGGTGTTGGATTACCGTAGTTGAATTATTTCTCTTTTAAAAGAACGGAAAGATTTTTTACGTTAGCATTTTTTACATAATAATTATTTAAGAGAAAAAATACTACTGAGTAATGCTATTAAATCCCAGTCTAATTTCTAATGGTCCCAGTATCTTTTATTTTGACGTGCGTCTTTACATTTATTTTAGCCTCTGCTAACGCTTGCAACCAATCACCTTTTACTTTTTTCCACTCTTTATATTGAAATGCTCTAGCATATAGGGATAATCCGATTGGATCAATTTTATTCTGCTGTATTTCATACAACATATTTTGTAAATTATTATTAATTTCTTTTTGAATAGCCCTTTTTAAATTATTTATATTTTTTTTATTATCATAGTGCCCCTTAATTAAATTCGCATTGGTTTTTTCTATTAAAGCTACATTAGCATATATATCGAGATTAAATACAAACTTTCCGTTTTGAAAATTAACAACTACCTTCCTTGTCGCGTTCTGTACGAAGATAGAAGTGTTTGTTTTTTTGTTGGACTTTTTAGGAGGAAGCTCAAGGTGTAGTATCATTCGCCCGCTACTTTTTTGCTTATTTATAAGATTGAAAAATTTAACATCTTTTTTAGGGATATGAGTTAAATATTTCCCTTTTCGATTTAAAAATGCAATTCCTACTGTGTCGATTTCATTCTTTGTTTTTTTGATAATTGGAACAGCTTGCGTCATTCCTTCTTCATTTTGTTCTCTCATTAATTGTTGAATTGTAGAAGAGACGGATTGGTTATTTTGAATTGACGATTCAATTACACCATTTATATAAGATGAAAGTGATGGTTTACTAGGCGTATGAATTTTAAAAATTTCTTCTGCAGGTCCATCTACAAGTACTATTTTAGCATTAATGGTAGCGTAAGGATCACGGTAAGAAGAATCAAGCTCCTGCAACCAATTTGCTTCTTGCGCTAATTTTTTCCCAATTAAAATGATTTCAGCTTTGGAAGCTGTCATAAAGCCCGTTAACTTCGTATCTATCTTACTGAATCCAGTATATACAGTTGATGCTTGTGTCCAATGTTCTATAGTACTTTTTTGCTGTTTATGATGAAAGAGTGGTATGCTTGTTCCAACTTTTATATCTCCATTAGGGGTTCTATCCAAGCCAATTAACAGGATTAATGAAACCTTCTCAAGAGGAATTCTCTGACTACAACCAATTATATATACACAACAAATTACAATCCATATCCATTTTCGAATCAAAGTTGTTTCCTCCTAGTAATCCAAGTAAAAAGAATACTGTAAGTGAAAAATAAGATTGGTAATAGAATAAAGAAAACGACATTTAAGATATCCATAAGAGAATATATAAACAAATATTGATCCACATCAGGATTTAGGAAAATAAATAGGCCAACTATAAATAACATAAAAGCAAGCAGCACCCAATTGCGGGCGTTTTTTTGAAGTGAAATGGTCACAGATTCAAAACTGAAAAATAAATACGGATATATCGTAGTGGAAAATACAATTAAATAGTAAGCGATATATATAATTTCTAATCGTTCCATGAAAGAAAAACGAACCCCTTTTAACAGATGAAATACTGGCCAGATTACGTCTTTTATCCCTTCTGGACTAAAGTATATATAAGAAAGAATAGTAACATATAGATAGAAAAACATGGTTCCAGTATTCGCTATTAGTAGTCCTTTTATGGCTTTTTGTTTTTTTTGTAAGAATGGGTATATATAATATGCAATTTCTAGCCCAGCATAAGGAGTAATGGTTTCTTTTGTTGCTTTTATTATAGGGTATAATCCTTCTTTAAATATAGGTAGTAGGTGTAAAGGATTGTAGTTAGTCTTTAGTGAAAAAAGAAGAAATAGTGGCATCCAAGTAGTGAAGAAGAAAACAAGCATAGAATAACTAGTAAGAGCCCTTAACCCACTCAGGGCTAAAATAATGAAAGGTAATAGTAATAATATGGTGATTTGATAAGCAGGAGTGGAAGGGAATATCCACACTTTTACAATATCAGTTGCCTTTAATAAAGTATTAAATCCAGCAAAAAATAGATAAAAGGCATATGCAAGAAAAAGAATTGTCCCTATCCATTTACCAAAGTATGTTTTTAAGATTTGTGAGAAATTTTTGTTAGGATTTTTTTGTAACATTAATATAATAAATACACCGATTATAGAAGTAACTATCCATCCGAGAATGATCGAAATCCAGCCATCTGTACCAGCAGTAGTAGCAAGTGGGCTTGGCATAATTAACATACCAGATGCAAGTTGCAGCGAATGAATGAAAATAATAAATTCGAATAAAGTTACTTTTTGGAACTTAAGATTCCCCATGTTAACCACCTTCTTTTTTCTTTCTTTGTTTCGGCTGTCCTGTACTCGAGCGGGTGGTAATCATCGAAATAGGAAATCTTACAAAAGAATCTTTTAGCTCTTGGAGACGAAATGGTGCGATTGGCATGCCGTATGGTGAACCATAGGAAGTTAGTGAAACAAAATGAGCAAATAAGAGCATTAATCCACTAACAATACCGACAATCCCATAAAAGTAGGCCAATAACATCATTGGAAAACGGATAAGGCGTATAGAACTTGATAAATCATAATTAGAAACAATAAATGAAGCAATGGCTGTAATAGATACGATAATAACCATAACGTTACTAACAAGACCAGCTTGAACAGCCGCCTGTCCAATTACAATCCCTCCAACGATCCCAATAGTTTGTCCAATTGGTTGTGGTAAGCGAATACCAGCTTCACGTAGCATTTCTAGTGTAATTTCCATTATAAAAGCTTCCAATAAGGGGGAGAAAGGGACTTTGACTCTTGATGTTGCAATAGAAGTGTATAAGTCTATAGGAATAATTTCAAAGTGAAAAGAGACTATAGCAATATAAAATGCGGGTAAAAAAATAGCTATAATAAATCCTGCAAATCGTAATAAGCGAAAAAATGATGCGATGAGCCAATGAATATTATAGTCATCTGGGGTTTGAAAAAATCCAATCAAATTCATAGGAACAACCATTGCACCAGGGGATCTATCCATTAATACTGCTACTTTCCCATCAAGTATATGATTTGAAATGGCGTCTGGGCGCTCGCTTAAATAAGCCTGTGGAAAAGGAGTCCAATTTTGATCTTTTGTATAATTAGATAGCTCTCCAATACTTAATACCGCATCTGTTTTGATTTTACAGATTCTAGTTTCAATTTCTTGGGCTACATCTGCGTTTGCTACATCACCTAAGTAAATTAAATAGACTAAAGAAGTGGCTCGTTCTCCAATCGTCAGCTTTTTGATTTTTAACTCTGTAGAAGGAATATATCGACGGATAAGACCTATATTTTTTGTGGCATTTTCAATAAATCCATCATGGGATCCTTTAATAGTAACTTCTGAAATTGGCTCTTGAATTGCTCTCTCTGCCCAGCCTTTTGTATTTATTAGAAGTGACCGCTTTTCTTTCTCCATAAACAGTACACATTGCCCCTCAAGTAATCCTTCTTTAATTTCATTCCATGTATATACTATTTTGGTATGAGTAGCAATAATATTAGAATTAAATATTTGACTGTCTTCATTTACTTCTTGTAATAATGGTGTAACAACATTGGTTTTTAATGCAACACCATCTGTAAGGCCTTCAAAATAATATAGTAAAATATTCGTGTTTGTTTTTAATTGCAAAGGATGTTCAATTAAATCTGCACTAATATCAAAGATATTATCTAGTGTATTTTTAAGTTGTTTTAAGTTACTTGTTTGGATCTTTTCAATGGTTTTATCTGTCTTAGTTTCTAAGGTCTCTTCATTTAAGGACAAAATTGACACCTCTTTAATATATAACGATTAGTTGTATTTATTATTTTTATATGATTGAATTTTATTCACTAATTTAAACTAATTGAAGATAAGAATTAATAAATATGATGTGCTATATTATTAATTCAATAATTGAGAGCAAAAAGTAGATGTAATTTGTGTGGAAATGTAAGTATTAAGATAGAATTGAAATTTGAATGATTATAATAAAAAGAACCCTTGATAGGTTCTTTTTATTTGGTAAATATGTTGTCAACAATAGATGGCGATAAAGGTAGTAATTTAGATGTCTTTATGTTAATCAGCTAAATTTTGTAGGAAGAATTCTTTTTTCATACCTTAATACTCAATGAAAAAGGATATTTCATTTATTTGGATGTTCTAGTTTATTTGAATTTTGCGCACCAACAAATTTTGTTTAGGGACAAAATGCATTTTCTTAATTATCAGAAAAAACAGCGCAACAAAATTCCTATTCATTATTTTGGTAGGTATCAAATATTTCTTTGGCCTTATTTTCTTGATATTACCGTACGTTTATATGTTTCTAAGGGAAAGAAATACTTTCGTTTTTATTACCATCTATTGTTTGTTTAAGATGGTAACATGAAAGTGAAGCGTTTACAACCAGAAAATAAAGAAAAAATATTAAAATGCGACTTTTTTCGACAATTATTCTATGTTTATATTTAATTTTATTATAGGAAAAGGTGGAGGGAAGCGGACCTTTTCCTATAAACTGTTTTGTTGGAATTAGAAATAACTAAAAAAGTAATAATAGCTTAAAAGGAAAATGAAATTCAATGATAAAGTTATTATTGAATTTGTGAACCTCAGGTATCTTGAAAGTATGGTCAAATTTTAATCCACTTTGCGTTTCTTCCTTTTGTAACTAGCTTAATATGGCCAAACAGTTGCAAGGAATTTAAAGCCTTACTGATTGTACTCTCTGCAATGTCTGGATAAGTGTTACGAATACTTTCCTTAGTAAAGGGTTGTTTTTGTTTAAGTATAAAATCCTGAATTCTCTCAACTTTAGTATGTTTACATATAGAATCTAGAACTGTGTTATGAAGATCTTTGTAAGCCTCTAATATAATTGTTAAAAACGTTTTTAACCAAAAGCTATTATTATGTTCCTCGCAGTACCAATTCACCGAAGATTTATAAATCGAATTGTAATAATCAGATTCATGTTTCTTAATATATTTATCCAAACATACATATTTTACAAATGTATGTCCACTCCTAATTAACAGCAATTGCATTAACATAAATGCCAACCTGTTATTACCTTGATTGAAAGGGACTATGCAATAAAAATTTAATATAAAACGAGCTATTAATAAAAGTGAATGAAGCCCCTTACTAGTATTTAATGAGTTGTATTGATCACATAATTGCTCCATAAACTGTGGAATAAGTTCATGCGGAAGAATGCGGTAACTATTCAAGTGCATTCCATGTTCTGGAATTCCTGGAATAATAAAAGGTTTTTCACGCCATTTGGCACTGTCAGAGGTAATGTAATGTATTAGTTGAAAATGTAATTCCTGTATAGTTGCTGGATTGATTAATAAAGTACAGGAGTTTTTATGTACAAAAGAAAGTGTTTGATAATAGCAAAAAATAGCATCTTCCGAAATATTTTGAGGTACGATATCATCTAAAATAAGTTCTTTTAATCTTTTATTAGGAACTTTTATATCCTCGTAAATAGTTGTGAAATTTTTTATGTAATGTAGTGGTATAGTTTTTTCTAAGCTATTAAATATGTCCGGGTTTTGTTCCTGATAAGCAGCTAATTTTCCTTTGAATTCGCTAATTTCACTTATTAAATTTATTAACCTCCTTTTCAATTCAATATTTTTATACTTATCATCAAAAAAGTCTCTCATTTTTGTTCCCCCTGTAACCCCTTAACACGTTGTTGCATATATCTTTCCATTCTAAAGGTATTCCACGACATCATTGTAAAATAACGACATTTTCGTTCTGATTTTAAATATATATCAGAATCAATATTTTTATTTAACAATTAAAACATGGAAATTATAAAGAAGAATCGTTAGGATTCAATTTTAATAGGCATAATCCTAACATCAAATGTACAAATGTACAATAAAAAAATAAAAAATATAAAACTATTGACTCTTTTGAAAGATTATTTAAAAGAATTTTAAGAAATTGTAGGTATAGAGGTGCTTTAGTTTAGAGGTAAATATTGAAGTGATAATAAAGTTTTCATAGCTAATCAAAAAGTAGATAAACTATTAATTTGTGACAATTATGTGTCTAATCTATTATATACTTTTATGAGAATTCTAAAATTAAATCCTAAAGAGCTAAATTTTCTATATTTATCATAAAGATTAGAAGAGGTGTGTTGATGAAATATATCATTTTATATAAAAATATGTAACGTTTAATACTCGTATTGTAAAATATTTTGACATACGTTAATTTAAATATTAGGTACAGGAACATTTAATAAAAACTCAGTACTAAAGTACCCTTTAAACGTTCCACCCTAAGAACGTTTCTCAAGCACACTGAAGTTCATCCTTTGTTTCTGTACCTTATTAGATAAAAATAACACAATAAATTATTGAAATATGATAATTAAAATTGGATTTTTAAATCATTTCTCTTTTCTTGGACATTAATAATCCCTTGATAATCTGTTTAAAGTAAGGAAATACAGGATAGAAAATGGCTATTAATAAAGAAAATATAGTTAAGCTAGATACCTTAAGTTATTTTATGAGTAATTAAGCGTTAGTTTGAATTAGTAGGAGTATTATATGTGTTTGTTAAAAGGCTTGTTTTATTTGATTTGTTACTATTAATTTATGAATTTTAACATCTAGAAGCTAGTCAATATATAGATAATATTAGTTATGTGGGTTTTAACCTCAAGTGTATATGTTTAAGGTTAAAGGATTTGTGGTGGTATAAAAGAAGTGAAAGTCTGGAAGAAACGGATATAATCGGTTTCTTCCAGACTTTTTTTGCTTTTTTGTAATATAAAAAATTTATTTTTCCTACATGATTTAATTATCTGTTTTAATATTTGAATTTTTTGTGAAATTAAACGGAGTTTTTAGTCTTCTTTAAATACATAATGTTACAAAATAGCGTAATTGTATTTACTTTATTTTTATAGGAGATTAAAAATAATAATAAATGTACCAATTTATGAGAGATATTAATATATTAATTGGTGATTTGTTCGTTTATCCCTATATTGCTATTATATTAGCGAGAACAATATATTGGGGGGACAAGAATGAATTTGAAATTAACATCTAAATTGGAAAGATTAAGAAAAAGTAAAAAAGGAATTGGCGCTTGTGTTCTGGCTGCAGGGATGACGGCAATTACAATGATTCCTCAAAGTGCGTATGCACATGGGTTTGTTGAAAAACCGAGTAGTCGTGCTGCTTTATGTAGTCAGAATTATGGGGCATTAAATTTAAATTGTGGAAATGTAATGTATGAACCTCAAAGTCTAGAAGCACCTAAAGGGTTTCCAGATGGTGGACCGATTGATGGTAAAATTGCTTCGGCAGGAGGATTATTTGGAGGAACTCTTGACCAACAAACAACAAATCGTTGGTTCAAAAACACAATTAAGGGTGGAGAAAATACATTTACATGGAAATATACAGCAGCACATTCTACAAGTAAATGGCATTATTACATTACAAAAAAAGGATGGGATCCTAATAAACCATTAACACGTGCTGAATTAGAACCAATTGGAACTGTAAAACATGATGGTTCGGCCGCATCAAATAATTTAACACATACAATTAATGTACCAACTGATCGTAATGGTTATCATGTTATTTTAGCTGTATGGGATGTAGCAGATACGTCAAATGCCTTTTATAATGTAATTGATGTAAATTTAGTAAATAATGAAACATCTGATACAGTAGCTCCAAGTCAACCAACTGAATTAAATGCCTCTAAAGTTTCTGCCAATAGTGTTGAAATAACATGGAAGGCTTCTACTGATAATATAGGTGTAAAAGAATATCAAGTGTTACGTAATGGAGAAGTAATTGATACGGTACCAGGTACAACTTTTATTGATAAAAAGTTAAAAGCAGATACGGAATATACCTATACAATAAAGGCATTAGACTCTGCTGGAAACATATCAAAAGAAAGTGAAAAACTAAAGGTTAAGACAACACATGCAATCCCAGATAAAGAGGCTCCGACTCAACCAAAAGGATTACATAGTATGGGTACAACAGCGACAACTGTTGATTTGATGTGGAGTCCGTCAGAAGATAATGTAGATGTTGACCATTATATTGTATATAGAGAAAGCGCTGGGGTTATGAATAAAATTGGGACATCAGCTAATACATCCTTTATAGATAAAGGTTTGAAGGCTAATACATCGTATAAATATGTAGTGACAGCGGTTGATTTAGCTGGAAATGAATCTAGTAGAAGTGATGTTTTGAATGTAACTACTAAGTTAGAGGATTCCACATATGAAAAATGGGATGCAAGAAAAGTATATACTAAAGGTGATAGGGTAGTACATGAGGGAAAAGTGTATGAAGCGGTTCAAGATCATCAAGGAAATGGCGACTCAAATTGGATTTTTGCCTTATCGCTTTGGAAGCCAGTTTTGAGTAAATGATAAGCTGAAAAAGGTAGCTAACAATTTTGGATTTCTCTTTAAAAATTAAGGGCCGTTCCAAATATAATTATCTAATGGATTAAATGATATGTTAATAAAGTGAAAATTTAATCGCCATCCTAATATTTACGAAATGAAATCAAAAAAGAATCCCAATGGGATTCTTTTTTCTAATTTGTAATAGCGTATATTTTCACTGTGAATTTGCTAGTGGCACCAATTGGACTTGCAATATAATATTTAGTATTTGTGTAAGCTTCAGTCCTAGATTCATGTGAAATATTTTTCCAACGAGTAGAATCTATTCCTAGGGAAACATCAATCATTACATTGAAAGAAATAGTATAAGGATAATCTTTTTCTGAAGGCTCAATAACCCATTTTAATTCTTTGGTACCTACAGGTAAACTATCAATTTTAAAGTTTTGGCTGGATCGATTTTGTTGCCCTGATAAAGGACTAGATTCAGATGATATTTGTGAAATTAATATTTCTTTTTCATTTGAATGTATACCATTTAATTTAATGATACTATCAATTAAACCTGGACCGGGAAAATCAGCCGCGATGATACCAGAATGTTTAATTGCGCCTTGTTGTAAGAGTTCGGTCCCAAGTGTATTCATCCCCCCATAGTATACTTGTCCGTTTCTATCACGAGGGAAATCACTCCACGCATTAGTGGAATTCGTTTGAATCAATTTAGGACTACTGTCAGTATTCCTACTCTCTTTTCCGCTTGCAACAAACCAAGGATATACATTATTTAAAAATGCGGCTGCGCCTCCCGTACCACTAAAATGGTTGAGATAAATTTTTCCATTATTAAAATTAATATTTGTATTTTGTAGATGGTTTTTTATCGCAATCCATTTTGTATATATTTCGTCTGGTCCGCTTCCAATTTCAAATTTATCTTGTATATTCAAACCTTCGTAATCAATCCCGTACAATTGAGCGGATGTAAAGTTTTGTAAGATTACAATTTTTCCGCGGGTATCTCCTAAAGTAGGGTTATTTTTATCTGAAGTTGGTACGGAATTAGGATCCCAAAAATATGAAGCATTAACGTTTTTATATTTTAAAAATATCTCCTCAAATGATAGAGATCCACTTTCAGGAGTAGTTTCTTCTTTTAAGCGCATTAATATTGTTTCTGTTGGATGATCTTTTAAAAATTGAATGGTCTCTTTTAATACATCTTCAAACACAGCTTTTTGATTTACAACGCCATGATACATTGTAAAAGAATCTTTTACACGTTTAACACGCATATCTACATATCGAATTCCGGAATTTAATTGTTGGGATAAACTCATAGTTTGATTTCTTGTCAAATTTTCATCAAGAAAACTCGCTCCATGTAAAGCCATCGTACCGTGAGTCCCTGGAATAGATATTTCACTTATTTTTGTTGAATCTTCTATTTTCGACATCCACGATGGATTTTGATACCCTATATTGGATTCATAGGAGTAACCTGGATGACTATCAGCTAAAATAGTAGATGGTGTACTTAAACTTGCTAGTGTAATACAAGTAAGGATGCTAATTTTAAAGAAATTTCTCATTTTTATTTTGTTCATTTTTTCTCTCCTGACCTTTAAACAATTGTTAGATGATTTTCTACTATATTTATTGTTTTTCATTCTTAAGATAATAAATTTTTGTATTGAAAAATAATTAACAATAGGGGGAGTAAGTTATTTGAGACTTTAATAATTTTTTATTATAAATTGTCCCTAATAGTCAAACGGATTCTTGAAAACTCGAAGTATAGCCTCCAAAAAACAACTGTTTATCGCATTAAATACAAACAAAACAGAAGTCCTAAAAAAGACTTCTATTTTGTGACATATAATGAATGATAAGGTGGTAAACAAATCAAGATAATGTGATTGAGTGGTGAAAATTTATTAATAGCTGTTTTAGAATCTCTTATAACAAGGCTGATTACAAAAAGCGGATCTCTATACTGCTAATAAAAATTGAAAAATTCTACTCATTAAAACTTAGACTAACTACAGTTGCAATTGATTGGGCTGCATGTTCCCAGCTTCCATCTATAACTTTACCAATCTGCTGACCAAGTGCATTTAAATCATTTGGATTAACTGGAATTCCATTATACGCAGCAAGAATTGATAAAAGTGGAGCAGCAAATGGTGTCCAACCACCTCTATCAATATTAAATACAGGTTTATCTAGTACCTTTCCATCTTGTACTGTAAACTCATAATAAAATTGATCATCTGGACGAAAACTTAAATGATGAGAGATTTGCCCCTTAACATATTTTTTTCCTGCACCTAGATTTACTACTTCTATTTCTTTTACATTAAATTCATGTTCAAATACTTTGATTTTTTTGACTTCTGGACCATTTAAGGCAGCTTGAACGGCTGTTTCCAAATTGTTTTGTGCAAAAGGTTGAATACTTAATTGTGCCTCTTTTGGTTGAATGGGAGCCTCCTTTTCTGCAGCAAACACTGAGGTAGTAGGTAGTGCACCTGTAGCTAACGTAGCTGCAAGTGCTGTTGTCATAATGATTTTTCGTTTCATCTTCATAGTTTTCCTTCCTCTCTTAAAGTTATGATATATAATTTTTTAAGATTGACACGGTACAATTTTTTCATAATCTACGCAAAAAACTAGTTTAAGAACTATGTGAAAAAATGTGTCGGAAAATTTAAATTAATTATATATGTATTTTAAATAATATCTATCTACACATATTTTTTCAATTTTTAGATAAATTAAACAATAATTACTGCATAAGAGTCAATTTAGCACTTTATTTATCTATACATTTCCTATAAACACATTTAGTTCATAGTAAAAGTAATATATTTGATATTAAATGTCTTGCATAATGCGATAAAATTTCACAATTTTATCGCATTATATACATAAAATGAAGAATTTAAATAAGTATGGTCCCAAAATTCGCAAGAAAAGAAAGAGAACTGCTATTAATACAGTAGAAGAACTTCAAGAAATTTCGAGCAGCGTTCACCAAATAGTTGATATAAGAGATGTATCGAGTTTTGCGGCAGGTCATATTGAGAAGTCAATAAACATACCTTATAAAAATTCTTTCACAACTTGATGTGGATGGTTATTAGATTATAAAACAGAAACTTTAATAATTTTAGACGAGGAAAAGGTTAAAGTGGAGGCAGTTATTAGAGAATTTGAATCTATTGGGTTAGATAATATTATTGCTTTTGCACCCTAAAAAGTAATACAGAAACTTAATAGATTTGAAAGTTACAAAGAAAAAACATCGATTGAATTATATCCGTATATAAAAAGTGGAAGTGTTAAGGTTATCGATGTGCGTAGTACAGCAGAGTGGGAGGAAGGAAACCTTCATGATGCAATATATCACTTTAGGCAATCTATTTGAACAATTAGATTATATACCGAAAAATTGTTCAATAGTTTTGCAATGTCGAACCGGATTGCGTTCCCTTATAGCAGCTAGTATTTTACAAAGAGCTAGTATAAAGGAAGTAGTGAATTTAAAGGGAGGATTTCTTGCATGGAAAGAAGAAGGGCTTCCTTATACAATATGCAATCTCAATGTGTAGGAAAATGATAGGTAAGAATAATTAAAAGAAGTTATAGATGAAGTGTTAGACAAGGAAATCATAATTATTGTAGCTTCAGGAAATACATTAGGATTATTAATTGATTATCCGGTTAGATATGAAAATGTAATATATGTTTCAGCATTAAAGAATTTTACAGTGGATCCATCTTTTACGGAATGGCAGTGTTAGAAGACTTAGGCATTATCAATAAGAACCCAATAAAAAAAATTCTTGGATACAAGAGAATTTTTTATTGCGAATAGTGAGGGTGGGAGGCGGTACATTACATATGGGAAAAGGTAGAAGTAATAATGCTGGTAAAAAGAAACCGAAATTTGATGATTCATCTAATTTCGCTAAACAAAGCCAACCGACAGAAAAGAAGAAGAAATAAGCACAGGGGCTCTCTTGATTAAGGGAGCTCCTGTTAAAAGTATATTGACGTTCTACAACAACATATCGATGGATTAATCCAATAGTCATAAATACAAGGTTTAAATTCTTACGAATGGCACTTAATTTAATATTATTGTCCCGCTTTTTTATACTTATTGAAACGTTAAATTCATTTGAAATGCTCTCTTAATGGACTTCAATTAAAATTTTTTAAACCTAATGGGACTTACCATTAAGAGAGCAAGGGTTAATGTAATCCATGTATTGCTATATGAAAACAATCCCATACCAGCCAATGATAATCCTGCAGCTGGAATAGGTAATCCCTTAAAATATCCAATAGTTGGTTTAATACTAAATTTAGCTAATCTTAAAGCACCCATTGTTGGGAAAAGGATAAATGCCAAAGAAGTTAAAATAGAAGGTGTTGCTATCGTATGAAATAAAAGCGCAGGAGCGACGCCGAAACTAACAATATCAGCTAAGGAATCCAATTCTACACCAAACTCACTATTCACTTTTAATTTTCTCGCAATTCTTCCATCAAGAAAATCTAAAACAGCTGAAAAGAAAATGAAAATAGAGGCTAATCCCAAATATTCACTCATATTTAAGGTGATTGAGAAAACACCACACAATAAATTTCCAATCGTAAATAAATTTGGTATAACTTTCACAATCTGATTAAACAAGTTTGTTCCTCCTAAATTAATTAAACTTCACATTTCTGTAGCGATTTCTATATATTCTTCCGTTATTCTTAAAAATATATGACTATTGTATTACTGTAAGCTAATTAAATTTCGATAAGAGAAAAATCGACTTCCTAAACGTTACGCTGATTTATAATAATGTTTAATCATTTTCGGTACGCGTTATTGAATATTAGCACCTGATAGTTGATATTTCGAGTAGTCAGGGATTTTCCGGTTCTGGTGCAAAAAATTCAAGGTAATTAAAAATAATCTCTAAAAAGGAGACATAATGATACTATTATTCTAAAAAGGTTCGTGGTTGGTATCGAATATAAAATGGGATTTTTATACAAAAAGCACCCGAAAGGGTGCCTTTTGTATCTCTTAAAATGACTGAAGATGCGTATACTTGAGTTCATTAGGTAGTTAGAGACTATCTTTAACGAAAATGTTGAATAGTTCATCATCATTATATATATCAATTTAGTAATGATTAGGGATTTAGAAAGTTCCATGGAAAGTACATATCAACCTCATTGGAAGATTGGAAATTTAATAACTGGTGATACATTTTACTTAACGCAACATTTTGGTACGCAAATGAAAAATTTTAAAGTCCACACAAATGGTACCCTAGAACGATTTCAAACAATAGAACTAGAATTAAAATAAAATTTTTGCAGGATCAATTAAATTTATTTCTTGTTATGCAAACACATTTTCAGCGGAACTAACTTCTTTACTATTTTGCGCAGGACAGACTTTATAAAAAATGGCTACGTTTCCTGATTTTGAAATAATCCTCTTAAATTGCAATTCTGCTTTTCTAAAAGCTTTACTGCATCAACAATAGAAGTAATTGCTAAAAATTTTTTTCAAATAAAATTTATAAAAACTTGATAGGCGATACCAAGTGTAAATACCGTAGCTACTATATGTGCAGTCCATTTAGGCATATTTAAATTTAATACGGTATTGTACAAGATCCCATATACGATACAAATGATTAATACAAATGCAATGAATTGAAGAACTAATAAAATAGCGGTTGTTCCATTTATTCTCACTTCCTTTATTTAATATATTAATATAATTTATTTGGAAGTGAAAGTTTTATTTCTATGAATTTCCAAAAATATGATATGAAAGGAATAGTGGTAATCACAAGAATTACTGCAAAATATACTGTAACTAAAAGTATTATTACGAGATCAGTAAAATAGTAAAGAAGGTCACCATTCACGGCGACCTTCTTTACTATGCGTTATATCCAAATAATTTTAAATCTTCTCCTGAATCTGAAATGATTTTCTCAAATCGTAATCCTACTTTTTCTAAAAGCTTTCCTGAGGCGATGTTATCTATAGAAGTAATTGCTACAATTCGTTTCATGCCGAGCTTTTGTACACCGTATTCGATTATCGCAGAAGCTGACTCGTAGCCATATCCTTTTGAACGGAATGTTTCTAAAAAGGCAAATCCGATATCAACGTCTTCTAATGAATCTCTTTTAATAAGGCCACACATACCAAGTGGAGTGAGATCTTCTTTGCGTTCTACTAAGTAAAGGCCAAATCCGAGTTTGTTATACATATCGATAGGACCGTTTACAATATAATTTTTTGCATCTTCTAAGTTTCTAACTCCTTTGTCACCGATAAACTGAATCCATGCAGGATCGTTTACTAAATCAAGAATAAAAGGAGCGTCTTTTATATCAAACCAACGAAGATTAAGACGTTCAGTTTTAAGAACTATCAATTATTACACCACCTTTAAAAAGTTATAACAATTAGTATGGATTGTGTAAAACAAAAGTGCAACATATTTTAATAGGGGTGTTTGTTCACATAAAGTTCGTTTGTTTTGTATAGAGAGATATTTTATAATTAGGATTGATTGTAAAGAGTGAGATGCTTATACAATGACTCCTAGGTGACTAGGAGTTTTTACTATATAACTATCATTATTACTAAATATGACACACTACACATTCTACTCAAGGAGGTACATAATGAAGAAATTATATAATGCATCGTTTACGTATTTGATTATCGGTTTATTATCAGGGATTTTCGCCAGGGAGTATGGTAAGTATAAAGGGATTTTAGGATCTACTTTATTAAATCTTTTGCATACACATACACTTGTACTTGGATTTTTCTTCTTTTTAATTGCTTTAGGATTAGCAAAAGTATTCGCGTTTCATGAAGTGCAAGGGTTTAATAAGTGGTTTGTTTTACATAACATTGCATTAACATTAATGTTAGGTTCGCTAGCAGCGAGAGGGCTTCTTCAGTTAAATGGAGCTGACTTTAAAGGGTTAACTTATATTGTAGGGTTTTCTCATTCGTTGATGGCAGTTACTTTAATTTGGTTTATGTTGTTAATAAAAAAATCGTTTAAAATGTAGTAAAAAAAGAACTTGTAGCGTGTGCTGCAGGTTCTTTTTTGTATGTTCAGATTTAAATAATCTCATTTTTCTAATTATTTTATATAAAGATGGTATACTTGTTTTAAAATTAAAAAGGAGAGTTGATTATGGAAATAACAATTGAACATGTAGTAAATGAATTAAAAGGCATACTTCCTGAAGATCGAGTAGTAATAAATATGACAGTAAGAGAGTTACATAGTAAAGATGAATCTTACCATGTTAGTAGTTTACCTGATGTAGTTGTTTTTCCAAAAACGACCGAAGAAGTTAGCTCGATAATGAAAATAGCGAGTCAGCATGGGACAGCTGTCGTTCCATTTGGAGTAGGGTCCAGTTTAGAGGGACATGTAATTCCTTACGAAAAAGGAATTACAATGGACTTTTCTCTTATGAATAAAATACTTGAAATAAGAGAAAAGGATTTTCTTGTGAGAGTACAGCCAGGGGTGACGCGCTCTCAGCTTAATAAAGAATTGAAAAAGTATGGATTATTTTTTAGTGTAGACCCAGGAGCTGATGCAACGTTAGGAGGAATGGCTGCTACAAATGCGAGCGGAACGACAGCGGTAAAGTATGGTGTAATGCGTGATCAAGTGCGAGATTTAGAAGTCGTTCTTGCTGATGGAGAAGTAATACATACCGGGAATTTAGCGGCGAAGTCATCATCAGGTTATCATTTAAATGGTATTTTCGTAGGATCAGAAGGAACACTTGGATGTTTCACGGAGTTAACTTTAAAAGTATACGGTATACCAGAACATGTTATGGCTGCGAGGGCATCGTTTCCAACTATAAATGATGCAGTAGAAGCTGTAATTAACATATTACAAGCAGGTATTCCAATCGCGAGAATTGAACTCGTTGATGAATTATCTATGAAACAAGTAAATCATTACAATGAAACAAGTTACAGAGAAGAACCGACACTGTTTTTAGAGTTTCACGGCAATGAAGCAGGGTTAAAGCAAGATATTGAATTTACGAAAGAAATCGTTCTTGATCATAAATGTATAGAAATTGCATTTGAGACGGAAACAGCAGCGAGAAATAAACTGTGGGATGCAAGACATAACTTAGCGTACTCTTACGTGCATAGTTATCCTGGTAAAAAGCTAATGAGTACAGACGTATGTGTGCCAATTTCGGAATTAGCTGGCGCAATTCAACATGCGAAAGAGGTATTAGATAAAGTAGGCCTTATTGGTGGTATTCTCGGTCATGTTGGGGATGGGAATTTCCATGTACTCTTAATGATTGACGCAAATGATAAAGAGGAAGTGAAGAAGGCAGACGAAATAAACGAAAGTATCGTTTTGTATGCTCTTAAACGAGGAGGAACGTGTACAGGAGAACATGGCGTTGGAATCGGAAAACGAAAGTATCAAGAAGAAGAACATGGGGCGGCATTATTTGTAATGGAGAAAATAAAGAAAGCTCTTGATCCGCAAAATATTTTGAATCCGAATAAGGTGTTTCAATTAAAAGATAGGGGCTGAGTGGATGAAAGTACTAGAAGCGATAAGTAATATAGCTGGAAAGTATTTTGCATTTTGGGTTATTTGTATGGCAGCTATTGCATATTTCACTCCCACGCCATTTCTCGGGTTAACTAGTTACATAACGATTTTACTTGGGATTGTAATGTTTGGGATGGGATTAACATTGAAGGCTGTTGATTTCAAAATCATCGCTACAAAACCATTGCCAGTTATTATCGGTGTATGTGCTCAGTTTATTATTATGCCACTTGTCGCATACGTACTAGCCTACGTTATGGACCTGCCAGCGGAATTAGCAGCTGGATTAGTGTTGCTCGGTTCAGTACCGGGTGGCACTGCATCAAATGTTATGGTTTATTTAGCAAAAGGGAACTTAGCGTTGTCTATTGCAATGACTTCAGTATCAACGTTACTAGCACCAATTGCTACACCGCTCATTCTACTATTACTTGCGGGGCAATGGATGCCAGTAAATGCTATGTCCATGTTTCTTTCTATCGTACAAGTCATTATTGTGCCTATTATTTTAGGACTAGTAGTGAAAAAGTTTTTCCCTCATATCGTTAATAAAGGAATGACTGTTATTCCTTTAATATCAGTTGTAGCAATTATCATAATTGTTTCTGCAGTTGTTTCAGCGAATGTAAGTAGCATTACTTCTTCAGGACTTCTTATCTTTATTGCGGTGATGCTCCATAATGCTTTCGGTTTTTTGCTCGGATATATAACTGCGTTCGTACTTGGACTAGACGAAGGGACAAGAAGGGCTATTTCAATAGAAGTAGGAATGCAAAATTCTGGCTTAGGTGTTGCACTGGCGACAGCGCATTTTGGACCTGCTGCTGCACTCCCAAGTGTATTAGCGGCAGTATGGCATAACATTGCAGGGCCAATATTAGCAACCATCTGGTCAAAAAATAAAAAGAATACTTTCAGCGATGAAAATGTATCAATAAATATAGAAAAATAGGAATGATAAATAATGCAAAAACGTATTGTACATTTTGAAGGAATGGTTGTATTTATAGCCACGATTTATATGTATTCGATATATGAGTTTAGTTGGATTATATTTTTTGTATTCCTTTTAGCGCCGGATCTATCAATGTTAGCATATGGGATTAATAATCACGTTGGTGCGAAAATATATAATGTATGTCACACATATATCATATCCATATTAATTGTTCTAATAGGTGTCTATTTTAAGATGGATATCGTTATAATGATTGGCTTAATATGGACAGCACATATTGGAATGGATCGAATGTTTGGATATGGATTGAAATATGAGACGGATTTTAAGGATACTCATATTCAACGGTTATAATTTGTTTTGAGAAGAGGGGTACGTTGAAGCAGAGAATTGCTATCGAAGAATATAATGTCAAATGGGAAAGTGAATTTAATAAAATATACACTCTTATTAACAATGTAATGGAAGACAGCATTGTATCTATTGAACATGTTGGGAGTACATCTGTTAAAGGGCTTGTATCAAAACCAATACTAGATATCGATATTGTAATAGAAGAGTACGAAATTTTTCATGAGGTAGTAAAAAAACTTGAGAAGATAGGGTACTATCATCAGTTAGAATGGAGCTTTAAAGGAAGAGAGGCGTTTGGAAGAAAGGATACGTTCGTTCCATGGAACGAGGGAAATACAGTTTGGATGGAACATCATTTATATGTGTGTGATAAAAATAGTGAAGAGTTGAGAAGGCATATAGTGTTTCGAGATTACCTTCGTGAACATACTGAAGTAGCTAATGAGTATGGAAACTTGAAGGAAGAGTTAGCAAGAGAGTCGAAAAATCGATCTAGTTATATTGAGGGTAAGACCGTATTTATTACAAATATATTAGAAAAAATAAACTAAAGCAGCATGGAATACATGCTGCCTATTGTTTTGAAATAGAAAGCTGCCATTATAAAACAAATACAAACTGGCCCTGTTGATTGATGCGGTTACTAAATATAATAGGAAACAAAATAGAAAAGAGCGGAAAAGAGGGAGCTTATGTACATACCAAAATACTTTGCAATACAAGATGAAGAGATGAAGTACGAAATAATGGAACAAAATAGCTTTGCGACATTATTTTCTCAACATAACGGAGAACCATATGCAACGCACTTGCCGTTGTTGCTAAATAGGGAAACTCTTACTTTACATGGTCACTTCGCACGACCGAATGAACAGTGGAAAGATATTGGGACTCAGCAAGTACTAGCTATATTTCAAGGACCACATAGTTATATCTCTCCGTCATGGTATGAAACAAACAATGCAGTACCAACATGGAATTACGTTGCAGTGCATGTATATGGTGAATTAGAAATTGTTGAAGATGAGAAGACATTAGTAGATTCTCTTCAAGATTTAGTAAATAAATATGAAGATCCAGAGAGCACCTACTCACTTAATGATGTAGATCCAAATTATATGGGAGGATTAAGTAAGGGAATAGTTGGATTCAAAATAAAGATAAATAAAATAGAAGGAAAAGCGAAGTTAAGTCAAAATCATTCTGTAGAGAGACGAAATTTAGTTGTGGGGAAACTTGAGAAAGTTGGTAGTGAGGGGAGTAAGAGGATTGCGGAGTTGATGAGAAAATAAAGTCTACATGAAAGGAAAATATTCTAAATAAGCGTATTTAAAAAGACCTTCTTAATTGAAGGTCTTCCGTTTTTTAAAGTGCTTTTTCAGTTGTTGTTGAGTTGTAGTCTTTACTTACGTCAACGGATTGAACAAGGTCAGGTCTTTGTGGTGCAGGAAGATCAGCATGACCCGCTTGGTATGTAAATGAACTATGAATACCAGTAGCCAAAATACCGAAAACAGATAGTCCTAAAAAAACAGAGCTAATTTTTTTAATCATTTCAATGCCCCTTTCTCAAACGTTTTTTCTTTTGCTTGTAACGCTTTATGAAAATATTCACTTGCCTTAATGTGGTTATTTTCACTATAAAATTTAACGGCTAATTTTTCTGAGTATTCTTGAGTGTAGTTATATAATAATTCTTTGTCGAAAAACGTAATTCCTTTAAGGATAATTGTTTCTAATTCTTCAGAACCAACATTATTATTTAGTTCGTTTAGAATTTTAAAATGATATATATATTCTTCATTATTTAATTCCGTACAAATTTTTAACCCTTTTTGGATTAATCCTTCAGCGATACTTGTTTCATCTAGTTTAGAGTGTTCTCTTGCTTGCAAGAAGAGAGCCTTGAAATGTGTTGGTTTCTTTTCGGTCACTTCTGATAGGTGACGGATTGCGAGTGTGGAGAGGTTTTGACTGGCATACAACCAACCCAAATTATTACGTACACTTAAAATTAATTCTTTTTCATCAGATTTTTGTAAAAGGTGTATTGCTGAATTATATTGCTCTTCCGCTTGTTCATATTGTTTTAAATATACAAATGAGGCACCTAATGTATTTTTACATAATCCAACTTTAACTTCAAAGCCAGTTTGTTTATCGAAAATCTCTTTAGCCTTAGTTGCATATTCAATAGATTCAATTGGTTGGTAAAAGTGATAATGGAAAATCGCCATTCGATAATAAAATTCAGCATGCTCTAGATTATCAGTGTTATTTACTAATAATAACTTAGCCTGTTCATAATGTTCGCTAGCTAAGTTATAGTCTGTGGTTAAAGTTGCATAAATGCCTTTAAAGAAATGATAGTAGTAAGACAGTGGATGATTGGATGAGATTACGTAAGAATCTATTTTATCAAAGCTATCTTTTGAAATACTTAAACTATCTGTCAAAACTTTATGTCGAAACTCTAGTAAGGAATGATATAATGCTAAGTTTTCATCTTCTTCAAAGTTTAGTTCCTTTTCCTCAATTTCATGCTTTAAGTTTGTCGCTTGGGACACATCTTGTTTTAACATAGTTAAATACCAGTCATTAAATAATTTTGTAATTTGTTCATTACCTTGTAGTTGAACGTTCATGAAATCCCCTCGCTTTTTGAATATTCTTATAAAATATAGTATCAAAAATAAAAATATTTAGAAATGATGTTTTATATTTCTCAATATTTGTTTAACAAGCTTACGAGTAATTCTATTGGAATAGTGTAGAATTTATTTTGGATTAAAGAAATGGCATCGGGGGATGTGCATTTTAAAGTTTTAGTTGAGTGGGGGGATATAAAAAGGGTGCGTTCACACAATTTATATGAACGCACCTTTTTACATATTAAACAATCAAGTGCCACAAAAAGTACGATAAGGGCGATTCGTCGGTGCAGGCGGAATGCGGTATTCTTCTTGATCTGTAGAATACGCATAAGGGTTTGATAAAGCTTCAAGAAGTTGCTCCATTACGCTATAGTCGTCATTTGTAACAGCTGCTTCTAGTGCTTCTTCTACACGGTGGTTCCTCGGGATGATTGATGGGTTATTATTTTTCATCATCTCGTAGGCGTTTTCTTTTGATTGTTCTTGTCTTTCTAATCGAGATTGCCACAGTTTGTACCAATCTTTAAATTCAGGACTTTCAAATAGAGCTGTATTTTCGATAGCATCAAGAGTTAATGAACGGAATGTATTTGTATAATCCGCTTTATATTTCTCCATCATTTTTAAAAGTTGCTCAATAAGTGATTGATCTTGTTCTTCGTTGCTAAATAGTCCTAATTTCTTTTTCATTCCAAGGAACCAATTGTTTTCATACTGTACGCTAAATTTCGAAATTTCGTCTTGAGCGATTTTTAGTGCTGCTTCTTCATCTTCGTGCAGAATCGGTATTAAAGATTCTGCTAGTCGTGCGAGATCCCATGCGGCCATATATGGTTGATTTCCATATGCATAACGACCTTGTGTGTCAATAGAGCTAAATACGGTTCCTTGGTCGTAATTGTCCATAAATGCACAAGGACCGTAATCAATCGTTTCGCCACTGATCGTTATATTGTCAGTGTTCATTACGCCGTGAATAAATCCAACAAGTTGCCATTTTGCGATAAGACTGGCTTGTCTTTTAATGACTTCTTGTAGTAATGCAGTATATCGGTTTTCATGAGATTCAATTTCTGGGTAATGCCTTTTTATCGTATAGTCAGCTAGTGATTTCAGGTCCTCTATTGAACCACGAGCTGCAGCATATTGAAATGTACCGACGCGAATATGGCTACTAGCTACTCTAGTTAAAATTGCTCCAGGTAACTTTGTTTCACGATAGGTTGGCTCGCCTGTTGTGACAACTGCTAAACTACGAGTAGTCGGAATATCAAGTGCATACATAGCTTCACTAATAATATATTCACGTAGCATCGGACCGAGTGCAGCACGGCCATCTCCTCGGCGTGAATAGGGAGTAGGGCCAGAACCTTTCAGTTGAATATCGAAACGTTCACCTGAAGGAGTAATTTGTTCGCCAATTAAAAGAGCACGACCGTCGCCTAACATATTAAAATGTCCGAATTGATGACCAGCATATGCTTGAGCTAATGGATGAGCTCCTTCTGGGAGTCCATTACCAGCGAAAATGGCAATTTCAGCTTCCTTTTTCAGTTCTTCAGGGGTCAAGCCAAGAGATATCGCTAATGAATGGTTTAGTTTAACTAACTCCGGTGAACTTACGGGAGTAGGGGGGATTTCTGTATAAAATGATTGTGGTAAAGTCGTATAACTATTATCTAAATTCCAACCTGTTTCATTATTTTTAGTCATTGTATCTCCTCCTTTTTGTATTTTAAATTATGTATTTGTACGTATATATTCTTTGTAAAGTTAACTAAAAGTATAATATAATATTTCCCCTTGCAATCTATTGTAAGGACTTCATTGTACTATGTCTATTTAACAGCAAATTTAAAACCTCCATTTTTTAAAATGGAGGTTTTATTATTATTTAATTTTTACAATTATTTTGCCTTTTGCTCTTCCAGACTCTGAATATTCCATTGCTTTTTGCGCATCTTCAAAAGGGAAAACTCGATCGATTACAGGTTTGATTTGTCCAGCTTCAATATAGTTTGCAATAGTACGTAATTGATCCCCGCTTGGCTTCATAAATAAAAATGAATATTGAGCATTATGCTTTTTTTCAAGTGCAGTAAGTTTTTTGCTGGCTAATGAAAATAAGAGAGTTTTAAAGAATCCTGAACCAAATTCTTTAGCGAAGCGAGCATTCGGCATGCCTGAAACGGAAACAATGTTTCCTCCGCTTTTTATAATATTGAATGATTTTTCAAGTGTTGCACTGCCAATTGTATCAAATACCGCATCATAATTTTTTAGTATATCTTCAAATTTCTCTGTTTTGTAATTAATAATTTCATCTGCGCCAAGAGACGTTACTAAATTCGCACCAGCTTCACTAGCAGTCGTTGTAACAATGGCACCCATTATTTTTGCTAACTGAATAGCGAAAGTACCAACACCACCGGATCCAGCGTGAATTAAAATCTTTTGTCCTTTTTGTAATTGCATAATGTCATGTAATGCTTGATATGATGTTAAGCCAACGAGTGGAATCGAAGCAGCTTCCTCAAAACTTAAATTTTTCGGTTTTAAAGCTATATCATCTTCATGAATGGCTATATACTCCGCGAAAGTACCAATCTTATTTTTTCTTGGACGAGCATATATTTCATCACCAACTTTAAAATGAGTTACTTTTGATCCAACCTTCGTGATGACACCGGCAAAGTCATTACCAAGGATTAGGGGCATTTCATATTTAAGCAACATTTTTACTTTTCCATCGCGTATTTTAAAATCAATTGGGTTAATGCTAGCTGCATGAATTTCTGCGAGCACTTCATACTCATTTATTTCAGGAGTAGGTACCTCTGCCATATGCATTGGGACTTTTCCATATCTATCAATTATCATTGCTTTCATTTCTTATACCTCCAAGTTTTAATAAAAGTTTTGCAATAGCTTCTCAATATCTAATACAAGATTTTTTAATAAACCTAATTTTGTGCGTATATCAATATAATAAAAATTCTTTGTACCTTCTTTTCTCATTAAAATAATGCCAGCTTCTCGTAAAATCTTAAGGTGATGTGATACTGCTGGACGGGAAAGGTGTGTTTGCTTCGTGATTTCTCCTACACGTAATCCTGTTTGACATTCCGTTTCCATTAGTACTAATAAAATAGCTTGACGCGTTTCATCACCAATTGCCAATAATACTTTTTGAGAATCAATAAAATTTTTTTTTATAATATTTAATTGTTCTTGTTTATTCATTTCAATCACTTTGCCTCCAGATAATTAGTCGAAAGGTTTAAGATGATGAACCATTATTTCGATACGGTAATGCTACATGATTGTTGTATGAGGTGCAATATTGAGAAAGAAAATCGAGACGAATGAATTTTTTATTGTTGAAAATTATAGGGAGATAGAAAAGGCATTGGAAGGATTACATAACACAATAGATGAAGTTTTAAAAACAAAAAATGATGTAACAATAAAATAAGCGGTCGTAACCTTGTATAATCCATAAGGTTACGACCGCTTATAATGTTTGTATTATTTTTGATTTTTACGATAGAACATGGTTCAACGTAAAGTACGTTCTTTTGTTTTACACTTTAATACAGACACAATTCAGGTGGATTATAGATGTATGAAAAGGTAAAAGGAATTTTGGGGCGTAATCTATCTATATGATAATTCAAAATGAAATATAAGTCTATATTTTAATGTTTTTTTTGATTATATTTATGTCACTGAGCTCAGAACAATGATGTGGAGGGTAAATATATGAAATCGAATTATGTACCAGTTTTAATTGTTGGAGGGGGATTATCTGGGTTAGCGTCTGCGTTATTTCTTGCAAAACATAACATTGAGTACTTACTTATTGAAAGGCATCCGTCTACTGCCATTCATCCGAAAGCAGGCGGTCTTACTTTACGTACAATGGAGTTATTTCGAGAATTAGGCTTGGAAAAAAGAATTAAATTGGCAGGTAAAGCATTAGAGAACTGCCGAGGAAGAATAGCAGTTCATACAATAGCTGAGGCGAATAAAGAAGAATTGGAACAAATGAGAGCGACGCAATACGGAAACGATGAAGAGTTACTTCAAAAAATAGAAAAGATTAGTCCATCAAAACAAACTGCTTGTTATCAAATTATTTTAGAAGAGATGATGTTACAAGAAGCGAAAACATTAGGCGGGCAACTATCTTTTTATCATGAATTAGTTTCATTTGAACAAAATGAAAACGGGGTAAAAGCAACGATTCGAAATCGTGAAACAGAAAAAGAAAGTGTCATACATTGTGACTATGTAATTGCAGCAGATGGAGCGAAAAGTAAAATACGTGAGCAGTTAGGGATTAAAACTGAGGGGCGTGGAACCATTGGTGGCTATTATATGAATATTTATTTTGAAGCAGATTTAAGTGAGTTTATACAAGGAGACGCATTCGGTTTTTCTATGGTACTTCATCCAGAGGTTCTTGGTGCACTGATCCCAGTAGATAACGTGAAAAAATGGATTTACCATGTAGCCTACGATCCATTAAAGGGAGAGGGACCAGAGGATTTCACTATAGAACGTTGTAAACAAATTATTGAAATAGCAATTGGAAGTACAAATGTTGAGTTAGAAATATTAAGTGTTTTACCGTGGGAAGCGGCCGAAAGTACAGCAATGAAATTTCAAGGAAATCGAGTCTTTCTAGTTGGAGATTCAGCACATATTATGCCGCCAACAGGCGGATTTGGTTCAAATACAGGAATACAAGATGCGCATAACTTAGCTTGGAAATTAGCGGCTGTTATAAAAGGGAAGGCAAAACCAAAATTGTTAGAAACATATCATGAAGAGAGACACTCTGTTGCAAAATTAACGACAGCTTATGCAAGTAGTTTACTGTTTCGTGCTGCGAATAGAGAGGAAGGCAGTTTGAATAATATGGATGGTTTAGCTGTTACAGTTGGATATCAGTATTGTTCAGAGGCGATTATAGATGATTCAGTCACTCCGCATAGAATGGATAGTGTAGAGTTGAACGGCAGATCTGGAACGCGAGCGCCACATGTATGGGGAACGTATGCAGGGAAGAAAGTTTCTATATTAGACTTATTCGGTAACAGTTTTGTATTACTTACAGGAGTAGAAAATAGTTCTTGGGCTGAAGCAGCACATACTGTTTCAGCTAAATTAGGAATAAATATAAAAGGGTATCGTGTTGGCTTAAGTGGAGACTTTATTGTTCAAGAAGATATTTTTAGCAAATTATATGGTATAGAGAATGGAGGTGCTGTATTAATTAGACCAGATGGCTTTATCGGATGGCGTTCGGCAAAAGAGGTATCAAATCTAGATACAGTGCTTAACGAAGTAATGAATCATTTATTGTGTAACTTTTAATTAACTAGGAAGAATTGTCTTATATAAGGCAATTCTTCTATTCCCTTTCAACTTACAAAATAAAAATATTGTAAGTTGAAAAAGGATATGTTAATCTTATAACCTAATTGAAATAGTATTTTTTTGCACTCAACTTACAAATAATAAAAAATGTAAGTTGTTATTTAAATAATATTATTATGTAAATAAAATGGACGGTGAGAAAAATGACAGATAAGGCGTTAACGAAAAATGTTGTTTTAGATGCAGCGGAAAAAGAGTTAATGAAATATGGATGGAGTAGGACGACACTTGTTAGTATTGCGAAGTCACTTGATGTTAGTCATGCGGCTTTATATTCTTACTTTCGGAGTAAGGCCACGCTACGCGATGCTATTTTAGAAAGGTGGCTGCTTAAGTACTCGGATCAGCTTGAGAAAATTGCGGGAAAAGATGGAGATACAGAAATCATTTTACAAGAGTGGTTCGTTTGTTTATTTCAGCTTAAAAAGAAAGAGTTACTTGAAAACGAAGAGTTATTTACATTGAATAGTTCGTTAGTGCAGCAAAAGAATAAGGTGATTCAAAAGCATGAAGAAAGATTAGTTGGACAACTGGAGAAAGTGATAAATCGCGGGATAGAACGCAATGAGATTAAAAAACAGGATAGTTTATTTTTAGCACATACGTTATTTGGGTTACTTGCATCGTTTTATCACCCTGCTTTTTCTGAGAGATGGAAAGAAGAGAGGATCAACGAAGAGTTTCAAAAGTCATGGGAAATTGTTGCCTGTGGCATTTTTCAAAAGTAAAGGGTTACGTATCATATAAGGCTTTCAAATAGTATGAGAAGGGGAGATTATATGAGTCATTATAAAGAAGAGCAACAACGTGTCAATGTAGTCATTGAAAAAGTAGATGAAGAACTGAAAGAGCTTGATGTCCGAGTTGGATCGGTGAAGTCTGAAATTGTTAGTATTAGAAAAAACTTTTGGGAAGATGTAAAAGTAAATATAGATAATATTAAAGAAGCGGTTGAAACGGCGGCGAGTATTAGGCAAGAGGCAGAAGTTCTTGCTGAAAGAGAACATACACATCGTCATACGAAAAATGAATATAACCTTTTAACGAAAATAAAAGAAACGCCGTATTTTGGGCGGATTGATTTTAAAGAAGATGCTGAAGCGGATACCGATGAAATGTATATTGGTATCGGCTCTTTTTATGATAAAGAAAGTGATGAGTTTTTAGTATATGATTGGCGGGCACCTATTTCGAGTCTTTATTAT